>NZ_JYDF01000071.1:0-40275 GCF_003263525.1 Rahnella sp. NRRL B-41462
CCGATAACCAGCCAGACCATGGACTCGAGGGGGAGTTTACGCTTGCGTAGGGTGACGGTGTCAGTGAGAGAAAAAGCTTGCTGAATGAGGTCAGGAGACAGGAGGTCAGCGAGGCTTTGAACTTCATCGGGGGCAGTAAGATTGATAATACCGAGAGCTTGTGAAAGTTCCATTTAAAAAGGGTCCATGATGAGCATGAACCCTTTTTACACGAGCCACCGGATCGGTCAACTGATCCTTAAACGATCGGCATTAAGCTCAGGCTGTCCTTTTTTTACTGTAAACATCATCCGCTCTAATGCAGTTTATGCTCTTGCAGGAAAGACTCACCACCGAGCTGGCTCATCTGACGCAGGATCCATTGCTGACGGCGTATGACATACGCAGAAGGCGCATTCACCTTAAACAGATGCGGATTCGGCAACACTGCGGCCAGTAACGCGGCCTGAGACGCAGTCAGGCGGCTGGCCGGTTTATGGAAGAAATGCTGCGCAGCCTGCTCGACGCCAAAGACGCCATCACCAAACTCCGCGATATTCAGGTACACCGTCAGAATGCGACGTTTTGTCCATACGGTTTCAATACCCACGGTCAGCCCGGCCTCAAGCCCTTTACGCACCCAACTGCGCCCATCCCACAGAAACAGGTTTTTAGCGGTTTGCTGGGATAATGTCGAAGCACCACGCATTTTTCCGCCGTCTTTATCCAGCACCGACTGAATAGCATCGACATCAAATCCCCAATGAGTCGGGAATTTCTGATCTTCCGCCGCCATCACCGCGAGCGCCATTGGTGAGGAAATCTCACTCATTGGCACCCAGTCCGAATGTGCAACATAACCAAAATCACCGGTCAGCCACGCGGAAATCTGGCGCTCCACCATCACGGCAGAAAAAGGCACGGGTAAAAAAGAAAAAAGAAGAATGCCCGCTACCCATAAGCAGAGTAACAGTATCACTGCGCGTTTTAGCCATAACAGCGGCGTACGCAACAGGCCTTTTCGAGTAATTTTATTCATTTGGCGCTTTCCACAACACATCCGACCATCTAATCAATCTCAATAATAATCTGCAAGATCAGGCTAGCGAAATGCTGCACAATATTGCTAACAATTGAGCAATAACAATGAAACTTTTGCTTACATTCAGAACGAAAAATTCCGATTAAACCACTACCATCAAGGAGTTCCGTCAAACAGTCAGGAACTCTTGCTTTTTTCACTGCGACTGATTTTTAAGCAAAAAAGTAAAATTTTTGTAAACTAATCAACAAAAGATACGTAAGATTAATTTATGATTCCGATCAGTGAAAGTGAATAAATTCTCATCAATTATTCCGTAATGCGTTAACGCACTAAGTCAAATACAACACCTGTGATACCTAAAAAATCAGCAGGGTGTGCACCTTTTTATCAGATAAAAAACGCATAAACCTAAGTGAAATTTTTTCATTTAAAATAAATTTCAGATCTCTTTTGGCTCCGGAGAGATCATTTCGCTGAAATTCACACTTAAACCATATATTACAACAAGTTGGCATAAATTTTTCAATTTATAGAACCGGTTTCATAGACGGGCATGTCGCAAATTCACCTGCAAAACCGCCTGCTATTGTTCACTTCCATAAGCAAAATTGCATGTCGCCAATACAACATCAACATGCTTCATTTGTATTCTGTCAAAAATCCTGCGATAAAGACTTGATGTTTTGTATAGACAAAGACTAATCTACATCACAGTTTTTAATGAATGTTGTAACAGTTCTGCTTATATTTGTTATGTTGATTGCTACAGGATGTATTAGACTTTAAACCTGAATTCCAAGACCTGCGAAAACCGAACCCTAAAAACTATCGTGGGTTACCTCTTTCCCTGGTGTTGGCGCAGTATTCGCGCACCCCGGCCTCGGCCGGGGTTATTTTTTTTCAGCGTTTGCCGTCCAGTCACGTAATACTTTGATGTCATTGCGCCATTCGGCCTTCAGCTCATCAATCCATTCCTGAACGTTATCCCACCAGGCTGGCAATGTCGGCGTCTGAATTTGTTGTGCCAGTTGCTGTAAATGTTTCAGGCCAACAGAACCCGCCGCGCCTTTGATTTTGTGGCCTTCCTCGGCAATCCCTTTTTGATCGCGTGCCGTCATGTTGGAATCAAGCACAGCCAGATAGCCCGGCATCATTTTTTCAAACATATCCGCACTCTGATAAATCAGTTTCGCCCCAACCAGGTCGATGTACTGCTCAAGCATGGCGGTATCAAGCAACGATTCGCTGTCTTTCATCACTACGGGTTCCTTTTCCACTACGGAAACGTCAGGCTGATGATCCCAGAACTGCTGAATCATCGCGGTCAGCGCGGAAACAGACAGCGGCTTGCTCAGCACGTCATCCATTCCCGCATCGAGATACTCTTTTTTGTCTTTCAGCACGTTTGCTGTCAGGGCAATCAGTGGCGGCAGACGTTGTCCGGCGTAATCGGTGCGCAGCTTGCGGGCAATATCCAGCCCTGTCATGTCAGGCAACTGGATATCCAGCAGTACCAGATCGAATTCGTCAGGATCGAACATCTCCAGCGCATCATGGCCATTCATCGCCACTTCCACGCTGTTACCTAACTTCTCCAGCACTGAACGCGCCACAATGACGTTCAGCTCAATGTCTTCGACCAGCAGCACGTGCAGCGCCGGTAAGGGCATGTCTTCTTCGTCACTGGCCAGGTCAGCCGGTGAATCCAGCGTTGGTGCGCGTACGACGAGCGTAAAGCAGGAACCCTGACCCGGCACGCTGCTGACGGTGATATCGCCGCCCATTGCCTGCGCCAGACGTTTTGACACCGCCAGCCCAATCCCTGTGCCGGTCGCCGGTTTACCGCCGTTCTGATCTTTCACCTGATAATACATGGCGAAGATTTTGTCCTGCTCATCCTGCGGGATCCCCAGACCGGAATCGCGCACGACAAATCGCAGCATATCGTTCGGTTCATAATGCACGCTCAGCACAATCTCACCTTCGCGGGTGAATTTGACGGCGTTGCCGATCAGATTCCACAGAATCTGGCGCAGACGCGTGCCGTCCGTCGTAATACTGCGCGGCAACGGCAGGTCAGGCTCCATGATAAATTTCAGCCCTTTCGGCTGGGCCAGCAGTCCGGAGAGATTTTCCAGATCGGAGAGGAATTCGGTGAAATCAACCGGCTGGTTATCAAGCTGCACTTTGCGGCGCTCAATTTTGTCCATTTCAATAATATCGTTGAAGATATTGCCGAGGGTGATCGCGCTGACATGAATGGTTTTCAGGTAGCTGTGCTGTTCTTTGTCCAGCTCGGTGTCGAGCAAAATGCGGCTCAGCCCGACGATGCCGTTAAGCGGCGTACGCAGCTCGTGGCTGATCGTTGAGATAAAAGTGGTCTTCTCACGGCTGGCGTTCTCTAACGCGTCCTGATAGCGCTTACGCTCGGTAATATCGCGTCCGAAGCCCATCAGCCCGTGTCGCTTACCGATACGGTCATAAAACGGCACTTTACGCAATTCGAAGCAGGCTTTGCGCCCGTCCGGATAGACCAGCCATTGTTCGTAGGTCAGGGAAACGTTGTGACGGAAAACCTTCTCGTCGGTTTCGACCACTTTCTCGGCGATATCCGGAGTATAAACGTCGTTGGGAGTCAGGCCGATCAGTTGCTTTTCACTTTTGCCGGTCAGCAGTTCCATCGCCCGGTTACAGCCGGAGAATTCTTTGTCTTCGTTGCGGTAATACACCAGGTCCGGCGAGGCATCGAGGAAAGAGCGTAATAATGCAGATTGCTGGCTCAGTTCGATCTGCGCCTGTTCGCGGTGCTGCATTTCGAGTTTCAGCTTATCGACCACTGCCAGACGCGCTTCTTCCGCTTTCACACGGTCGGCGATTTCCTGATTCAGTTGGGTGATGTTGTCTTTGAGTTGCTGATTCAGTTCGAGGTCGCGGTGGCGCATTTCTTCCAGTTTATCGACCAGACGCGCTAAACGCTGACGCGACTCTTCAAGTTGTTCAACCACCACCGACAGGAAGTAAACCGCCCAGGGCGTGATCAGCAAACCAAAGAAGATGGAACGAACGACGTCGATACTCTCAACCTGCCCGCGCAGGAGCATCGTGACCGCCATCTGGACAATCATTGCCAGTACCACCAGCGCAGACGCCAGCAACAGTGAGAATCTCACCAGCCCCAGCTTGACCATCAGATCGACATAATACTGCGCTAAAACCCGGATTTGCTTCATAACGTTTCCCTTAAAACGAAGTCGTCTGAATCATACCGCAAAACCTCACCGGCGTGATGGCAGGGGATAAATTGAGCGTGAAGTTTGTGAGATGCACCTTGCAGGGGCTTGTCATGGTGCAATGCAGGAAATAAGGGCAGAGTTATTGACTATTATCTGCGGTGATATTATTAATATCGGCCGGCTTTTATCAGGCTGCACGCGTTGCCAACTGCCGTCCAGCTAACATTTTTTCCTTTTATCCTCCGAATATTTTCTCTCCCGGTGCGTTTCGCACAGGCATAACTATTCATTATTACTGCAAATAAAGTCATTCGTGGCAGTATGAATAATTCTTATTACAAACACCGGACTAACACATTATTACTGTCAGGTTAAAAACAGTGACAAACCGCATGGGTACAGTATTTTCCAGTATAAAATACTGGTAATTACGCCCCTGCCAGCACGGTGCGGAGATCTTACGCTTTCCCCATAGTGAGTCAGCTCACACTTTACGTGCATGCCCCCATCGGAAATATGCCAGCAAAAACCCCACAAAACATATATATTTCAAATAATTAAATCTCTTTATATCACTTTTAATATAACTTAAATCGCCATTTGACCTGTCTGTGCTTTCTCGCTAAGTTGGGAGTCCGCTGGAAGCAATCTCGACGGGTGAGCAACTCGTCATATTTATGCAGTAATTGAAGACTCCCTCATTAAAACAAGTCAACCACCACTTGTGAGAACCATCACGAGAGGCCTTTGACGGAGATGTCCGGGCAATCAACGCACCGCAAGAGTGCGCGAAATTGCGGACAAACCTCTGTGTATAAGCCCGCTCGCGATTGGTGTGAGAGTCTCGCAGAGCCTGGGGAGGTTCACGTAATGTTGTACGATAAATCCCAAGAGAGGGACAACTGTGGTTTCGGCCTGATCGCCCATATAGAAGGCGAACCTAGCCATAAGGTCGTGCGTACTGCGATCCACGCGCTGGCCCGTATGCAACACCGTGGCGCGATCCTTGCTGACGGCAAGACCGGCGACGGCTGTGGCCTTCATTTACAGAAACCTGACCGCTTCTTCCGCATGATTGCTGAAGAACGTGGCTGGCGTCTGGCGAAAAACTATGCCGTTGGCATGCTGTTCCTCAGCAAAGATGAAAAAGAAGCTGAGGCAAGCCGCCGCATTGTTGAAGAAGAGTTGCAAAACGAGACGCTGTCCGTGGTGGGCTGGCGTGACGTTCCGACCAATCCGGACGTACTCGGTGAAATCGCGCTTTCCTCCCTGCCCCGCATCGAACAAATTTTTGTCAACGCGCCTGCCGGCTGGCGTCCGCGTGACATGGAGCGCCGCCTTTATATGGCGCGCCGCCGTATTGAGAAACGCATTCAGGATAAAGACTTCTATGTGTGCAGTTTCTCCAACGTGGTCACGATCTATAAAGGCCTGTGTATGCCTGCGGATCTGCCACGCTTCTATTTAGACCTGGCCGACCTGCGTCTGGAATCGGCCATCTGCCTGTTCCACCAGCGTTTCTCGACCAACACCGTACCGCGCTGGCAACTGGCTCAGCCTTTCCGCTATCTGGCGCACAACGGCGAAATCAACACCATCACCGGTAACCGCCAGTGGGCGCGTGCCCGTGCGTATAAATTCAAAACGCCGCTGATCCCCGATCTGCAAGACGCCTCACCGTTCGTGAATGAAACCGGTTCGGACTCCAGCTCGCTGGACAACATGCTGGAACTGTTCCTGGCAGGCGGGATGGATTTACTGCGCGCCATGCGTTTGCTGGTGCCGCCAGCCTGGCAGCAAAACCCGGACATGGACGACGATCTGCGCGCATTCTTCGACTTTAACTCCATGCACATGGAGCCGTGGGATGGCCCGGCCGGTATCGTGATGTCAGATGGCCGTTATGCCGCCTGTAACCTTGACCGTAACGGTCTGCGTCCTGCGCGCTATGTCATCACCAAAGATAAGCTGATCACCTGTGCGTCCGAAGTTGGCATCTGGGATTATCAGCCGGACGAAGTGGTCGAAAAAGGCCGCGTCGGACCGGGCGAGCTGATGGTGATCGACACCCGCAGCGGCAAAATCCACCATTCTGCAGAAACTGACAACGATCTGAAGGGCCGCCATCCTTATAAGCAATGGATGGAGAAAAACGTTCAGCGTCTGGTGCCGTTCGAAGACTTGCCGGAAGATCAGGTGGGCAGCCGTGAGCTGGAAGACACCTTACTGGAAACTTTCCAGAAGCAATTCGGCTACAGCAGCGAAGAACTCGATCAGATCATCCGCGTACTGGGTGAAAACGGTCAGGAAGCCGTCGGCTCCATGGGTGACGACACGCCATTTGCCGTGCTCTCCAGCCGTCCGCGTATCGTGTATGACTACTTCCGCCAGCAATTTGCGCAGGTCACTAACCCGCCAATCGATCCGCTGCGCGAAGCCCACGTGATGTCTCTGGCGACCAGCATCGGCCGCGAGATGAACGTGTTCTGCGAAGCCGAAGGTCAGGCTCACCGTCTGAGCTTCAAATCGCCAATCCTGCTGTGGTCTGACTTTAAACAGCTGACCACGCTCGACAGCAAACACTATCGCGCGGAAACGCTGGATATTACGTACGATCCGACCGAACAAAATATGGAGCAGTTCGTCCAGAAACTCTGTGACGAAGGCGAACAGAAAGTGCGTAACGGCGCGGTTCTGCTGGTGCTGTCTGACCGCAATATCGCCCCGAACCGCCTGCCGCTGCCTGCACCCATGGCCGTCGGTGCGTTGCAGTTGCGTCTGGTTGAAAAAAGCCTGCGATGCGATGCCAACATCATTGTTGAAACCGCCAGCGCCCGTGACCCGCACCATTTCGCCGTGCTGATTGGCTTCGGTGCCACTGCGGTTTACCCGTATCTGGCCTACGAAACCCTGGCAAAACTGGTCGACTCCCAGGTCATCGAGAAGAAATACCGTGAAGTGATGCTGAACTACCGTAACGGCATCAACAAAGGCCTGTACAAGATCATGTCCAAAATGGGCATATCAACCGTCGCCTCTTACCGTTGCTCGAAACTGTTTGAAGCAGTCGGTCTGGCGAAGGATCTGTGCAACACCTGCTTTAACGGCGTCGTCAGCCGTATCGGCGGTGCCGGTTACAGCGACTTCGAACAGGACTTACTGAACCTGTCCAAGCGCGCGTGGCTGAAACGCAAAACGCTGGATCAGGGCGGCCTGCTGAAATTTGTCCACGGTGGCGAATACCATTCCTATAACCCGGACGTGGTCACTACCCTGCAAGCCGCTGTCAACAGCGGTGATTACGACGATTATAAGAAATACGCCAAACTGGTAAACGAGCGTCCGGTGGCCACACTGCGTGACTTGCTGAAAGTCACGCCAAAAGGCCAGCCGATCCCTGTTGATCAGGTTGAACCGGCGGAAGGTTTATTTACCCGTTTCGATACCGCAGCGATGTCTATCGGCGCACTGAGCCCGGAAGCGCATGAATCTCTGGCCGAAGCGATGAACAGCATCGGCGGACGTTCTAACTCCGGCGAAGGTGGCGAAGACCCGGCGCGTTACGGCACCAATAAAGTGTCCCGAATCAAACAGGTGGCTTCCGGTCGTTTCGGTGTAACCCCGGCGTATCTGGTCAATGCTGACGTTATCCAGATCAAAGTGGCGCAGGGTGCAAAACCAGGCGAAGGCGGCCAGTTGCCGGGTGACAAAGTGACGCCGTACATCGCGAAACTGCGCTATTCCGTACCGGGCGTGACCCTGATTTCTCCACCGCCGCACCACGATATTTATTCCATTGAAGATCTGGCGCAGCTGATTTTCGACCTGAAACAGGTCAACCCGAAAGCGATGATTTCGGTGAAACTGGTGTCTGAACCGGGCGTCGGCACTATCGCCGTTGGCGTGGCAAAAGCTTACGCGGATCTCATCACTATCGCTGGCTACGATGGCGGCACCGGCGCAAGCCCGCTGTCTTCGGTGAAGTATGCCGGTTGTCCGTGGGAACTGGGCCTGGTAGAAACACAACAGGCACTGGTGGCCAACGGCCTGCGTCATAAGATCCGTCTGCAGGTTGATGGCGGCCTGAAAACCGGCCTCGACATCATCAAGGCAGCGATTCTTGGTGCAGAAAGCTTCGGTTTTGGTACCGGCCCGATGGTGGCGCTGGGTTGTAAATACCTGCGTATTTGCCACCTGAACAACTGTGCAACGGGCGTGGCAACTCAGGATGAAAAACTGCGTCGCAACCATTATCACGGACTGCCGGAACGTGTAGTGAACTACTTCAGGTTCATCACGCAGGAAACCCGTGAAATCATGGCCGAGTTGGGTGTCAGCCAGCTGGTAGATCTGATTGGTCGTACCGATCTGCTGACTGAGCTGGACGGTTTCACCGCCAAGCAAAACAATCTCGACCTTTCTGCGATACTGGCAACGGCCACGCCGCATGAAGGCAAAGCGGTGTACTGCACCGAAAGCAACCCGGCGTTCGACAAGGGTCAGCTGAATAAAGACATCCTGGAACAGGCCGCGCCGCATATCGATTCAAAACAGAGCAAAGCGTTCTACTTTGATATCCGCAACACTGACCGTTCCGTTGGCGCTATGTTGTCCGGTGCGATTGCAGAGAAACATGGCGATCAGGGCATGGCGGCTGATCCGGTGCGTATTAACTTCAACGGCACCGCAGGCCAGAGCTTCGGCGTCTGGAACGCAGGCGGCGTAGATTTAATGCTGACCGGCGACGCGAACGACTATGTGGGCAAAGGTATGGCGGGTGGCCGCATTGCCATTCGTCCGCCAATTGGTTCTGCGTTCCGCAGTCACGAAGCCAGCATCATCGGTAACACCTGTTTATATGGCGCAACCGGCGGCAAAATGTTTGCTGCAGGCCGCGCGGGTGAGCGTTTCGCGGTACGTAACTCCGGTGCCATCACCGTGGTGGAAGGCATCGGCGATAACGGTTGTGAATATATGACCGGCGGCATTGTTTGTGTGCTGGGCCGTACCGGCGTCAACTTCGGCGCAGGCATGACCGGTGGTTTCGCTTATGTTCTTGATGAAGATGGCGAATTCCGCAAACGTGTTAACCCGGAACTGGTTGAAGTCCTGGAAGTAGCCGATCTGGCTATCCATGAAGAGCATCTGCGCGGTTTGATCATCGAACACGTACAGCTGACCGCATCGACCCGTGGTGAAGAGATTTTGGCGAACTGGCCGGAATGGGCGCCTAAATTTGCCCTGGTAAAACCGAAGTCCAGTGATGTCAAAGCATTGTTGGGTCACCGTAGTCGTTCCGCAGCTGAGCTGCGGGTACAAGCGCAGTAAGAGGTTAAGATGAGTCAAAACGTTTATCAATTTGTCGACCTGCAGCGTGTTGATCCGCCTAAGAAAGCGCTGAAGATCCGCAAAATTGAGTTTGTGGAAATTTACGAGCCGTTCTCAGCAACGCAGGCCGCATCACAGGCTGACCGCTGCCTGTCCTGCGGTAACCCTTACTGCGAATGGAAATGCCCGGTTCACAACTACATTCCGAACTGGCTGAAGCTGGCGAACGAAGGTCGCATCATGGAAGCAGCCGACCTCGCGCATCAGACTAACAGCCTGCCGGAAGTCTGCGGGCGCGTTTGTCCGCAGGACAGACTGTGCGAAGGCTCCTGTACCCTGAACGATGAGTTCGGTGCAGTGACCATCGGTAACATCGAACGCTACATCAACGATAAAGCGATCGAGATGGGCTGGCGTCCGGATATGTCTCACGTGCAGCCAACCGGCAAACGCGTGGCGATCATCGGCGCAGGCCCGGCAGGTCTGGCTTGTGCAGACGTCCTGACCCGTAACGGTGTGAAAGCGGTGGTTTACGATCGCCATCCGGAAATCGGCGGCCTGCTGACTTTCGGTATTCCGGCCTTCAAGCTGGAAAAATCAGTGATGACCAAGCGTCGCGAAATCTTCACTGAGATGGGTATCGAATTCCAGCTCAATACCGAAGTCGGCAAAGATATCACTATTGATGCGCTGCTGGCGGAATACGATTCTGTATTCCTCGGCGTTGGCACCTATCAGTCCATGCGCGGTGGCCTGGCGAACGAAGATGCGCCGGGCGTGTACGATGCCCTGCCGTTCCTCATCGCTAACACCAAGCAGCTGATGGGCTACGATGACAGCCAGGAAGAACCTTACGTGACGATGGATAAGAAACGCGTCGTGGTGCTGGGCGGTGGTGATACCGCAATGGACTGCGTGCGTACCTCGATTCGTCAGGGCGCAACGCATGTAACCTGTGCGTACCGTCGTGATGAAGAGAACATGCCGGGCTCGCGTCGTGAAGTGAAGAATGCGCGTGAAGAAGGTGTGGATTTCAAATTCAACCTGCAACCGCTGAGCATCGAGCTGAATGATTCAGGCCGCGTATGCGGCGTGCGTATGGCGCGTACCGAACTGGGCGCTCCGGATGCACATGGCCGCCGTCGTGCAGAAATCGTCGCCGGTTCCGAACATGTGATGGAAGCTGATGCCGTGGTGATGGCATTTGGTTTCCGCCCTCACAAAATGGAATGGCTGGCAGCCCATGACGTTGAGCTGGACTCTCAGGGACGCATCGTTGCCCCTGAAGGCAGCGACAACGCCTTCCAGACCAGCAATCCGAAAATCTTCGCGGGTGGCGATGCAGTTCGCGGTTCTGATCTGGTGGTGACAGCGATTGCTGAAGGCCGCAAGGCCGCAGAAGGCATCATGAACTTCCTCGAAGTCTGATCCGACGGGGCATCAAAACGGGGCTGCCAGCGATGGCAGCCCCGTTGTTTTTTAATCGTACGCAATCTGCACTGGCAAAAAGTGGCGACGGCGTATTTAAGGCAATAAAAAACCCCACGTAACAACGCAGGGTTTAAGCATGAAGCCGGATTGAGCGGGTTGTTATTTCACAACACGCAATGCCGGGCGACCACCGCGAGGCGGCGTCGGCGGCTCATCATCCGGATCTTCTTCAGCCACATCCGGCAAATCACCATCAATGACTGACATGGTCGGTTCTGTCGGCTCATCAGCGCTCAGGTCACCGTCAAAGGCACCTTCGGCTTCATAAGCAGGTTCAGGTTCGAACATGGTACCGGCACCGTTTTCACGGGCATAAATTGCCAGAACAGCAGCAATCGGTACAAACACGTTACGCGGTACGCCACCAAAACGGGCGTTAAAGCGTACGTCATCATTACCCAGTTCGAGATTGCCGACAGCACGCGGCGCAACGTTCAGAACAATTTGTCCGTCACGCGCAAACTCCATCGGCACCATCACGCCAGGCATCGTCACGTCAACCACCAGATGCGGGGTTAACTGGTTGTCCAGCAACCAGTCATAAAAAGCCCGCAGCAGATAGGGGCGACGCGGAGACATGTCGGTCATCTCCATACCTTAACCTCGGGTATGCAAACGCATTTCGCGCTCTGCTTCGGTCAGGGAAGCCAGGAAAGCATCACGTTCGAAGACGCGGGTCATGTAGCCTTTCAGCTCTTTCGAACCGGTACCTGACAATTCAATGCCCAGCTCTGGCAAACGCCACAACAGCGGAGCCAGGTAGCAATCGACCAGACTGAACTCTTCGCTTTTGAAATAAGGCATGTACGAGAAGATTGGCGCAATCGCCAGCAGCTCTTCACGCAGTTGCTTACGTGCAGCGTCCGCTTCAGTCGCAGAACCTTGCTCGATTTGACGCATCAGCGAATACCAGTCGTTTTCGATGCGGTGCATCATCAGACGGCTCTCGCCACGGGCAACCGGATAAACCGGCATCAGCGGCGGATGCGGGAAGCGCTCATCAAGATATTCCATGATGATGCGGGATTCAAACAGGGTCAGCTCACGATCAACCAGTGTCGGTACAGTGCGGTAAGGGTTGAGGTCAATAAGATCCTGCGGCAGGTGATCCATCTCAACCTGCTCGATCTCGACACTGACACCTTTTTCCGCCAGTACGATACGTACCTGATGGCTAAAAATGTCGGTCGGGCCGGAAAACAGCGTCATTACCGAACGTTTGTTGGCAGCGACAGCCATGAAAACCTCCAAGTTTATCTAGAATATTACAGCGAGTTATCGCCAGCCTGCAGTTTTTGTCCCGTAGTTTCATAGACAACCATCGGCAAGGCGAACCCAGCCAGGAAGCGCGGCAACGTCAACTGCTCGGCGAACAGGCACAAAAGTGTGTGATAGTTTACCAGATTTTACGCAGGCTGTGGGGGACGGTGAGACGATTTCATGGGGAATTGTGTGTCAGGAGATCATTTCCCCTGCAATTACGGAACAAAAGGCATAAAAAAACCCGGTGAAACACCGGGTTTTTGACGCTGATTTTCGTGCCGAAGCACTGTGCTGCAATAGCAGCAGAAAATTAACGCTTGGAGAACTGAGGACGACGACGTGCTTTACGCAGACCGACTTTCTTACGTTCAACCTGACGAGCATCACGAGTAACGAAGCCAGCTTTACGCAGTTCGCCACGAAGATTTTCGTCATATTCCATCAGTGCACGGGTAATACCGTGACGGATAGCACCAGCTTGACCGGAGATACCACCACCTTTAACGGTGATGTACAGGTCGAATTTCTCAACCATGTCGACCAGTTCCAGTGGTTGACGAACTACCATGCGGGCAGTTTCACGACCAAAGTACTGTTCCAGGCTACGCTGGTTAATTACGATGTTACCACTACCCGGTTTGATGAAAACACGAGCGGCGGAGCTTTTGCGGCGACCAGTGCCGTAGTATTGATTTTCAGCCATTGCCTATAATCCCGAATTAAATGTCAAGAACTTGCGGTTGTTGCGCCGCATGAGTGTGCTCGTTACCCGCGTAAACTTTCATTTTACGGTACATTGCACGACCCAACGGGCCCTTTGGCAACATGCCTTTAACCGCGAGCTCGATCACGCGTTCAGGACGGCGAGCGATCATCTCTTCAAAGGTCGCTTGCTTGATACCACCGATGTGGCCGGTGTGATGGTAATAAATCTTGTCGTTACGCTTGTTGCCAGTAACAGCAACTTTTTCTGCGTTCAGAACGATGATGTAATCACCAGTATCAACGTGCGGAGTGTATTCCGCTTTATGTTTGCCACGCAGACGGCGAGCCAGTTCAGTGGCCAGGCGACCTAAGGTCTTGCCGGTAGCGTCAACTACGAACCAGTCACGTTGTACGGTTTCCGGTTTAGCTGTAAAAGTTTTCATTAAAAGCTTACCCAATTAAAGTTACACGTTGGCGAACACCCGAACGCTTACTTGTTTATAAAATAAGTATTTGAGGTTCACACGACCATCGTCCAGCAAACCTACCCCTTCGAATAGCCAATGCTGGCACTTATAAAGTTTCGGGAAAAAAACTTTGTAGTAACGTGGGGTCGCAAGATTATAGAGAAGTCTCCCGCAAAGATCGAACCCTTTTTCGACAAAAAGGAAGATTTACCTCAACGTCTTCTGAGGGTTCGCCATGCAGGCTTTACTGCGCCTTTTTATACCACAGGCTGAGCAAATAATAATCAATTAAAATCACGGCAGATGCGGCCGCCTGAGGTATTCCTCACTCTGCATCTCCTGCAGACGCGAGAGACAACGCTGATATTCGAATTTCAGCCGTTCCCCCTGATAAATCTCAAACATCGGCACCGCTGCGGAAATCACCAGTTTTACATGGCGCTCATAGAATTCATCGACCAGCGCCAGAAAACGCCGCGCAGCGTTCTCACTGTCTGCGCCCATCACCGGCACATTATGCAGCAGTACACTGTGATAGATTTTCGACAGCGCAATATAATCGAGCTGGCTGCGCGCCTCTTCACATAAGGTATGAAATTCCACCGCCAGCACGCCGTCAACGGCAGCAATGGCCTGCAGCGGACGATGATTCACTTCAAGTACGGGTCTTTCGCCTGCCTCCGCGCCACTGTGATTGCCGGTCAGTTTGCCTAGCATGGAATGCATCGCGTCAGTCGTATCAGGGCCAACAGGCGATAACCACAAATTGGCTTGTGTCAGCGTACGCAGACGGTAATCAATGCCGGCATCCACATTCAGCACATCGCAATATTCTTTAATCAGATCAATGGCCGGCAGGAACCGCGCGCGTTGCAGACCGTTGCGGTACAGCAAATCAGGCGGAATGTTCGATGTCGCAATCAGGGTGATACCGCGGGCAAACAGCGCCTGCAGCAACGTCGCCAGCAACATCGCATCGGTAATATCCGAAACAAAAAACTCGTCGAAACAGAGTACGTCCGTTTCCGCTTTGAAGCGGTCAGCAATCACTTCCAGCGGATCTTCCTGCCCCTGAAGCTCCGTCAGTTCTTCATGGACACGCAACATAAAGCGGTGAAAATGCAGGCGAAGCTTACGTTCACCGGGCAGGCTGTGGAAAAACAAATCCATCAGCCAGGTTTTACCGCGCCCCACGCCGCCCCACATATACAGTCCCTGTACTGGTCGCGAAGGGGTTTTCGGCGGAGATTTTGCAAACAAACGGCCCAGCAACCCTCCACGACCGGTGGTCTGAGGCATTGTTGCGGGCTGCGCGGAAAGTGCCTGATAAATCACATCAAGCTGTGCGACAGCCTGTTTCTGAACAGCATCCGCCTGGAATTCACCGGCATCCACAGCGTTCTGATAAAGGAAAAGGGGTGATTGAGATTGCATCTTTGTTAACGTCCCTGAGAAAAAATTTTTATGTTTTTCACGTCGTTTAGCCGCTTTTTTGCCGTGGGTTCGCCGCTTTTCCCGGCTGTCTGTGTATGAAAAAACCAACAGATAGCAGTGATTTTCCCCGCAGGATTCCACTCTGGCAAGGTTAACGGTTATAGTGGAGCTATTGCATGACAAATGCGTGTAACAATTGCGTTAAAACCATTGTGTAAAAAAGTTAAGCCATAAAAGTTACGTGAAAAAGCCCTGCGGGACAACGAAGTCAAAATAGGAGTCATTATGACCTGGGAGTATGCACTCATTGGATTAGTGGTCGGTATCGCGATTGGTGCGGTAGCGATGCGCTTTGGTAATCGTAAATTACGTGATCAACAAGTCATGAAAAACGAACTGGAGAAAAGCAAAGCCGAACTCGACGAATACCGTCAGGAACTGGTGGGCCATTTTGCCCGCAGCGCAGAGTTGCTGGATAACATGGCGACTGATTACCGTCAGCTGTATCAGCACATGGCTAAAAGCTCCAACAATTTGCTGCCCGATATGCCCGAGCAAGATAATCCGTTCAACTACCGCCTGACCGGCTCCGAGGCCGATAACGATCAGGTACCGGTGCAAATGCCACGCGATTATTCTGATGGCGCGTCCGGTCTGCTGCGTGGTGAGCGTCCGGTTCGTAAATAACAGACGCCCCTGACCTGCATAACAATCGTTATGCAGGCGTATTTACGGCATATGTCCCGTGCATGTGCCGTTCTCCAGACCCTTCCCGTGCTGTGAATCACTGTTCTATTGTCCATAACTGACGTCCATTACAGAAAGCGAGAGAGTTATCGTGATGAAGAAAAAGTCATTTTTGCTCAGTGTGTTAGCTGTTAGCCTTGGATTAACTTTCGCTTCTGCGCCTATGGCGAATGCCGCTTTACCTACGGAAGTTCAGGGACAACCTTTGCCAAGTCTGGCACCTATGCTGGAAAAAGTATTGCCCGCAGTCGTGGGCGTTCAGGTTTCAGGTACCCAGCCACCCAGTGCGGATGTCCCACCGGAATACAAATTCTTCTTCGGTCAGCAGGACCCGGAACCCAATCAGGGGCCACAGCCTTTTGAAGGGCTGGGTTCAGGCGTTATTATTGATGCCGCCAAAGGCTATGTGCTCACCAACAACCACGTGGTGAATAATGCGGATAAAATCAACGTTCAGCTCAACGATGGCCGTGAATATAAAGCCAGGCTCATCGGCAAAGACGATCAGTCTGATATTGCGGTGATCCAGCTGATTGATGCTAAAAATTTGACACAAATTACGATGGCGGATTCCGACAACCTGCGTGTCGGTGATTTTGCCGTCGCCGTTGGCAATCCGTTTGGGCTTGGCCAGACGGTGACATCCGGCATTGTTTCTGCGCTTGGTCGCAGCGGCCTGAATCTTGAGGGGCTGGAAAACTTTATTCAGACCGATGCGTCGATTAACCGCGGTAACTCCGGGGGCGCATTGCTCGATCTGAAAGGTGAACTGATTGGTATTAACACCGCCATCATTTCCTCTCAGGGTGGCAGCGTCGGTATCGGTTTTGCTATCCCGGCGAACATGGCGAAGAACCTCAGCCATCAGTTGATTGAGTTCGGTGAAGTGAAACGCGGCCTGCTGGGGATCCGCGGCAGTGAAATGACGCCGGAACTGGCGCAGGCATTCAAACTTGACAGCCAGCGCGGCGCTTTCGTCAATGAAGTATTGCCGGATTCTGCAGCGGCGAAAGCCGGTATTAAACCGGGCGACGTACTGATTACCCTGCAGGGGAAAACGCTGAGCAGCTTTGCTGAGTTACGCGCGAAAGTGGGCACCGCAGGTCCGGGCGTCACCATGCAGATTGGTTTGCTGCGCGATGGTAAACCGATGACTGTGAACGTCACGCTGGATAAAAGCCCGGCCGTGGAAGTCAGCATTGAGAAACTCAATCCTGCCTTGCAGGGTGTGACGCTCAGCGATCCGGCGGATAAAAACGCCAAAGGCGTGCATGTCGATGACGTGAAAAAAGGGACGCCCGCTGACCAAATCGGTCTGGAAAAAGACGATGTGATTATCGGTGTAAACCGCGAACCGCTCGAAAATCTGGCCGCTTTCCGCAAAATACTGGAAAGCAAACCTGACCTGATCGCGCTGAGCATCTTGCGTAAAGGGCAAAATATCTACTTATTCATGCCGTAAAGCGTTGAAAATCGGACGCAGGTGCTGCTGCGTCCGATTAACTCATGCTATTCTTCCCTCACTTTTTATCTCGCATCCCATATACCCATGTTTGTTAAGCTATTGAGATCCGCTGTTATCGGCCTGATTGTTGCTGGCATTTTGCTGGCGGCGGTCCCTATGTTGCGTAAAAACATCACAGAACCGCTGTTTGACCGAAACTTCACCCAAAACAGCGAAGAACCGGTCAGCTATAACTCAGGCGTCCGCCACGCTGCTCCGGCAGTGGTGAACGTTTATAACCGCAACATGGGTAACAGTTCACAGAACGAACTGGCCATCCGCACACTGGGTTCCGGTGTGATCATGAACGACAATGGTTATATCCTCACCAACAAGCACGTGATCAATAATGCCGATCAGATCATCGTCGCATTGCAGGATGGCCGCGTATTTGAAGCCTTGCTGGTCGGCTCTGACAGCCTGACTGACCTGGCCGTGCTGAAAATCAACGCCGGAAATCTGCCGGTGATCCCGATTAATCCACATCGCGCCCCGCATGTCGGTGATGTCGTGATGGCAATTGGTAACCCGTATAACCTCGGTCAGACAGTCACGCAGGGTATTATCAGCGCCACTGGTCGCATTGGCCTCAGCCCGTCAGGCCGTCAGAACTTTCTGCAAACCGATGCATCGATTAACCAGGGTAACTCCGGCGGTGCACTGGTGAATTCGCTGGGTGAGCTGATGGGGATTAATACACTGTCCTTTGACCAAAGTAATGACGGCGCCACACCGGAAGGTATCGGCTTTGCCATCCCGACCGCACTGGCGACAAAAGTGATGGGCAAGCTGATTCGCGATGGCCGGGTTATTCGCGGGTATATCGGAATCAGCGGACGCGAGGTTTCCCCTCTGCACGGGCCGAATAGCGGACTGGATCATATTCAGGGGATTGTGGTGAACGAAGTCACACCCAATGGCCCGGCGGCTAATGCAGGCATGCAGGTCAGAGACGTGATCGTTAACGTCAACAACAAACCGGCTGTTTCCGCTATCGAGACAATGGATCAGGTCGCAGAGGTTCGTCCGGGTACGGTCATTCCGGTGGAGATTATGCGTGACGGTCAGAAGCTGACCTTGCAGGTGACCGTGCAGGAATATCCTGATCACTGACGATCGCTGAAGACAGCAACGAAAAAGCCGGAAAGGTTTCCCCTTCCGGCTTTTTTATTGCATCAGAAATCGTTTTATTGCATCAAGAGCTACGAATCATTCGCCGTTGAAGCGCTCAATTTTCGCACCCAGCTGACGCAATTTATCTTCGATACGCTCATAGCCACGATCGATGTGATAAATACGGTCAACCACGGTCACCCCCTCGGCAATACAACCCGCCAGAACCAGACTTGCAGAAGCACGTAAATCGGTCGCCATCACCTGAGCGCCAGACAGTTTTTCAACGCCATGACAAATCAGGGTGCTGCCTTCGATTTCAGCATGTGCGCCCATACGGATCAGTTCAGGAATGTGCATGAAACGGTTTTCGAAGATGGTTTCGGTGATCACACCGGTACCCTCTGCCACCAGATTCAGCAAGCTGAACTGCGCCTGCATGTCAGTCGGGAAGCCCGGATGCGGTGCGGTGCGGAAGGTGACGGCTTTAGCCCGTTTGCCATGCATGTCGAGACTGATCCAGTCTTCGCCCACTTCGATATCGGCACCGGCTTCACGCAGTTTTGCCAGTACAGCATCCAGCGTATCAGGACGGGCTTCGCGACAGGTAATCTTGCCACCGGAAATCGCGGCCGCCACCAGGAAGGTGCCGGTTTCGATACGATCGGGGACCACACGGTAAACACCGCCACCCAGACGTGCAACGCCTTCGATGGTGATTTTATCAGTACCCGCACCGGTAATTTTCGCACCCAGCGTATTCAGGAAATTCGCGGTATCGACGATTTCCGGCTCACGCGCGGCGTTTTCAATAATGGTGGTGCCTTCAGCCAATGTCGCTGCGCTCATGATGGTAACGGTCGCACCCACGCTGACTTTATCCATCACGATGTGCGCACCTTTCAGGCGGCCATCGACAGAGGCTTTCACATAACCTTCTTCCAGCACAATGGTCGCGCCCAGCTGTTCCAGACCGGTAATATGCAGGTCAACAGGACGTGCGCCGATAGCACAGCCGCCCGGCAGGGAGACTTCACCGCGACCAAAACGCGCCACCAGCGGGCCAAGAGCCCAGATAGAAGCGCGCATGGTTTTCACCAGGTCATACGGCGCACAAAACTCATTCACCGCACTGGCGTCAACGAAAACAGAACCGTTGCGTTCTATTTTGGTGCCCAGCTGGCTCAGCAGTTTGATGGTGGTATCGATATCTTTCAGATGAGGAACGTTCTGGAGTTCAACAGGTTCTTCAGCAAGCAGTGCGGCAAACAAAATAGGAAGTGCTGCATTTTTTGCACCAGAGATAGTGACTTCACCGCTCAGGCGAGTCCCACCCTGTACACGAAATTTATCCATTATGACTGCTCTCTATTCATTAAAACGACAGGTCAAATACGAGGAAGCTGCCGGAACTCCGGCAGTCTTATAAACCGCTCAGTTTACGGTCACGCGCCCATTCTTCAGGGGTATAAGCCTTAATAGACAGTGCGTGAATTCGATTGTCGGCGATGTATTCCATCAGCGGTGCGTAAACGGTCTGCTGTTTTTTCACGCGGCTCATGCCATCAAACATCGCACCAACGACAATGGCCTGAAAATGACTGCCATCGCCAGTAATGTGGGCTTCGTCCAGTGCCAATGCGTTCATCAACACGTCTTTAATTTCACTCGTTTCCATAGGGATCTATTCTTCTGAAGAATCATAACAGCCCGATATCTTATAGGGATCGGCGCAATTCTTAAACCACGAAAAAGCCCCTGACGAAGAGTTTCGCACAGGGGCTTTACGGACATTCAGTCAACTATTCACATCCCGCAGCCTAACTCACGGGAACTGCTCATATATTTATTCAACAGAGCAGCCCGTAGTGTCCGACGGAATAATGTCCTGAAGGTTATACAAGGTAATCAGTGTTCTCAGCCTGTCAGTGATACCCGCAATCGTCAGCGTAATCCCCTGCTGACGGGCTTCCTCGCGTAAATGCACCAGGAAAGCCAAACCGGAAGAATCCACACGCTCCAGCCCGGAAACATCCAGACAGGTCACGCCGGACATCAGCTTTCTGCGCATATCCCAGAATGCCACCAGCGTTTCGCGATCTAACTCACCGTGCAACATCAGTCGCGGCGGCTGCGATTCCCAGCGCAGGGCTTCACTCATTGTTGTTTATCCAGCGTGATCGGCTGAGCAGCGGCTTGTTTCAGACGCGCTGTCAGACCCTCGATACCTTTCTGGCGCAAGATATCTGCCCACTCGTTCTGTTTGGTCGAAATCATGCTGACGCCTTCGGCGATCATGTCATATGCCTGCCATTCGCCTGTGCGGCTGTTTTTACGCCACTGGAAATCCAGACGAACCGGAGGACGACCATTCGGATCGGTAATGGTGACACGGATAGCAATGATATCTTTATCCGCGTAGGACTGCTCTGGTTGCACCGTGTAGCTCTGGCCGTTGTACATCGCCAGCGCCTGACCGTAAGCCTGTTGCAGGTATTCAGAGAACGCCGCGAAATAAGCCTCGCGCTGTGCAGGTGTCGCCTGTTGATAATAGCGGCCTAATACCAGCGCGCCGGCGTATTTGACCTGCACATACGGCAGCAATTCTTCACGAACGATCTGGCGCAGATAGTTAGGATCCTGCTTGATTTTCGGCTGTTCGGTTTTGAGGCGGGTGAAGGTTTTGTTCGCTGCTTCATTCATCACGCTGTAAGGATTGGTCTTGTCCACAGCAGCATTCGCCAGCGGAGCCATAACCACCAACAGTGCAGCGATCACTAAACGTTTAAACATACTTATTTCCTCTTTTATGGAGAATCCGTAATGGCAAATTCTTAATGGGCAGCCGGCTGTGGCGCCGTATTAGCGTCAGGTGCAGGTGCAGCATTCCCTTCAGGCGCAGCAGGAGCCGCCGTTGCGTCAGGGTCAGCCTTGCCGTCGCCACTCTTATAAAGGAACTGGCCAATCAGGTCTTCGAGAACCATCGCTGATTTAGTGTCCTGAATAACGCCGCCGTTTTTAAGGATAGTCGTTCCCATTTCAGGGTCTTCAAAACCAATATTCAACGCCAGGAATTGTTCGCCCAGCAAACCAGACGTGCGGATCGCCAGCGTACTGGTGCTCGGGATCTGGTTGTATTTCTGGTCGATATCCATTTCGACACGTGGGGAATAGTTTTTATCAAGCGTTATGCTGCTGACGCGGCCGATAACCACGCCACCGACTTTGACCGGCGAACCGCTTTTCAGGCCGCCTATATTGTCGAAGTCCGCAGAAATACGGTAAGTCGGGTCGGAGCCGATGGAACGGATGTCGGCCACTTTAAGACACAGGAAGATCACCGCAATCAATGCGATGATTAAAAACGCGCCTACCCAGATTTCACTCTTTTTCGTTTGCATGGTTTAATTTCCAAACATCAGTGCTGTCAGCACAAAATCCAATCCCAGCACCGCCAGTGACGAATGCACCACAGTACGTGTCGTTGCCCGGCTAATCCCTTCGGACGTCGGTATCGCATCATAGCCATTGAACAACGCAATCCAGGTCACAGTGATAGCGAAAACAAGGCTTTTAATCAGGCAGTTAAGTAAATCAGTCCGCCAGTCTACCGCGGTTTGCATCGCTGACCAGAAGAAACCGCTGTCGATGCCTTTCCAGTCCACACCCACCAGCGAACCTCCCCAAACCCCCACGGCAACGAAAATCGCCGTCAACAAAGGCATGGAAATCAGACCGGCCCAGAAACGCGGTGCAACAACGCGGCGCAGCGGATCGATAGCCATCATCTCCAGGCTGGAAATTTGCTCAGTGGCTTTCATCAACCCCAGTTCGGCGGTCAGCGCGGAACCCGCTCGGCCGGCGAACAGCAGAGCAGTCACCACCGGTCCAAGTTCACGCAGTAAAGAGAGCGCCACCATCATACCGAGGCTGGCCTCAGCGCTGTAGGTGGTTAAAATCAGATATCCCTGCAAACCAAGCACCATGCCGATAAACAAGCCGGAAACGAGGATAATCAGCAGGGAAAGTACACCAACGCTGTAAAGCTGCTTGATCAACAGCGGCCATTGCTTGGCAAATTGCGGCTTACCGACCAATGCCCGAAAGAGCATCAGACCGGCGCGGCCAAAAGACGCACAGGTGTTTATCCCGCGGCGCCCGACTGAGGCTAACGCCTTAATTAACATGAATAGGGAACTCCATCATCCGAGCAGCTCGGTTTTGTAATCACCGGCAGGGAAACGGAAAGGCACCGGTCCATCGGCAATACCGTCAAGGAACTGACGAACACGCGGATCAGGATTATTTTGCAGCTCCTCAGGTGTGCCTTCGGCAATCACATGCTGCGCGGCCACAATATAAGCGTAATCAGCAATACTTAGCACTTCAGGAACGTCATGAGAAACCACGATGCACGTCACACCCAGCGCATGGTTCAGTTCATCAATGAGTTTAACCAGGACGCCCATGGTGATCGGATCCTGTCCCACAAAAGGCTCATCGAACATGATCAGTTCAGGGTCGAGGGCAATCGCACGAGCCAGTGCGACACGTCTTGCCATACCGCCAGACAATTCAGCAGGCATCAGGTCACCGGCACCGCGTAACCCGACTGCTTCCAGTTTCATGGTCACCGTACTGCGCAGTAATTCTTCCGGTAATTTGCTGTGTTCACGCAGCGGGAACGCCACATTTTCGAACACAGTCAGGTCAGTAAACAATGCACCGGACTGAAACAACATACTCATTTTCTTGCGCGATTCGTACAATTTGCGACGGGACAATGTCGGAATGTTATCGCCGTCGAACCAGATTTCGCCGCTGTCGGGCGCAAGTTGTCCGCCAATCAGACGCAGCAAGGTGGTTTTACCGATCCCCGAAGGCCCCATGATTGCAGTGACTTTGCCACGCGGCACGGTCATATTTATCTCTTCGAAAATGGGACGATCGCCGCGCACAAAACTCATGCCTTTGATCTCAACCAGATTCGATTCGCTTTGACTCATTCAGTTTTTCCCTTCGGAATGCTTTCGCTAAGAATACGTCTGACACGCACAAGGTATCGTATAACTTTGGTATTTTTACAAAAACTTACCCCGGTTTCGTTACCAAAGTTGCCATCGATTTACTTTTCTGCCACAGACGGTCAAAATCAACGAATTACCATTTTAAAATAAAAGCCTTCATCGTCTAACATACAGGAACCCGCAGGCGTCATTTTCAGACAAAATGTCGCCTTAGCTCATGTTGACGAAGGAATCGCCTGCCCGCCAGGGCAACGAACCTCGCATTATACCCAATAAAGGATGTTTCATGCTTCTCGCTATCGTACTGATGATTGTCGGCTTGTTACTGTTAGTTTACGCCGCTGATCGTCTGGTGTACGGAGCCGCAGTGCTGGCACGCTCGATGGGCATCTCCCCGCTGGTGATTGGTATGACTGTCGTCGGCGTCGGAATATCCCTTCCTGAACTGGTGGTTTCCACCACCGCCGCCATCAACGATCAGATGGATTTGGCCGTCGGAAACGCAATTGGTTCGAATATCATTAATATTCTTCTGATTTTGGGCGGTGCCGCCCTGATTCATCCACTTTCCGTTCGTTCTGATATATTACGCCGCGAGCTCCCATTATTGTTACTGGTCACCGCACTGTGTGGTTTTCTGTTAAGCGACGGCGAACTCAGCCGGTTTGATGGTGTTTTGCTACTGGCCAGCGCAGGCGTGTTCATGATGCTGATGATAAAAATCGCCCGGGCCGCCGAAAAAGAGGGGCTGGATACGCTGACCTACGAGCAAATGTCCGAACTTCCGCAAGACAGTAGCAATACGGTCGCATTTTTGTGGCTGGCACTGGGCTTTATCATCATGCCGCTGGCGTCGGGCATGATCGTTGATAACAGCACTGTCATCGCGCGTTATCTGGGTGTCAGTGAACTGGTGATTGGCCTGACGGTGATTGCTATCGGTACCAGTCTGCCAGAACTGGCGACCTTTATCGCCGGCGCTATCAAAGGCGAAGATGACATCGCGCTGGGTAATATTATCGGCGCAAACATTTTTAATACCTGCCTGGTGCTGGGATTACCCGCGCTGGTAGCACCAGGTTCGTTCAACCCAGACGCGTTTCATCGCGATTATTGGGTCATGCTGGCGGTCAGCGTGGTGCTTTCCGGACTATGCCTGATGCGTAAACACCGTATCGGACATTTAGCCGGTGCATTACTGCTGTGTGGATTTATCGCTTATATGGCCGTGCTGTTTCTATTACCGGACAGCATTGCCTTCTGAACTCTGTCAGGAACCCACTATGGCTAACGATACCTTCGCCCCCGGTTTTGATTTTCAGGCCGTCGGACATGATGTGCTGAAAACAGAACGTGAAGGACTTGAGCAGTTAGATCAATACATTAACGGTGATTTTACCCGCGCCTGCGAAAAAATCTTCGCCTGCAATGGCAAAGTCGTCGTCATGGGCATGGGCAAATCTGGTCATATCGGCCGTAAGATGGCCGCCACCTTTGCCAGTACGGGCACACCGGCATTCTTTGTGCATCCCGGCGAAGCCAGCCACGGTGATCTGGGCATGGTATCGAAGCAGGATGTCGTCATTCTGATTTCCAACTCCGGCGAAGCCCATGAAATTCTGGGGCTGATACCGGTACTCAAACGCCTGAGCATTACGCTTATCTGCATGACGTCTAACCCTGAAAGCACGATGGGGAAAGCGGCAGATGTTCACCTTTGTGTAAAAGTGCCCAAAGAAGCCTGCCCGCTGGGTCTGGCACCGACCAGCAGCACCACGGCAGTGCTGGTGATGGGCGATGCACTGGCCGTCGCACTGCTTGAAGCACGCGGCTTCACACCGGAAGATTTCGCCCTGTCACACCCTGGCGGAGCACTGGGTCGCAAGCTGTTACTGCGCGTCAGCGATATCATGCACACCGGGGATGAAATTCCGCACGTCAGCCGTGAAGCTTCGTTGCGGGATGCGTTGCTGGAAATCACCCGAAAAAATCTGGGCATGACGGTTATCTGCAACGATTTGATGAAAATCGAAGGGATCTTTACCGATGGGGATTTACGACGCATCTTTGATATGGGCGTCAACATCAATACGGCATCGATTGCGGATGTGATGACGACAGGCGGTATCCGCGTGCGTCCTTCACTGCTGGCGGTTGATGCGCTGAATTTAATGCAGGACAAACACATCACTTGCGTGATGGTTGCTGATGGTGACCAGTTGCTGGGTGTGTTACATATGCACGATATGCTGCGCGCTGGCGTAGTTTAATTGAGGAATTCCCTGAATGAGTAATAGCGCAGCCCTGGTGGAAACCTGCTACGGTCCGGTCAGTGCGCAAGTGCTTGAACGGGCAAAAGCAATCCGCCTGCTGATTTGCGATGTCGATGGCGTTATGTCTGATGGCCTGATCTATATGGGAAATCAGGGAGAAGAGCTGAAAAGTTTCAACGTTCGCGACGGTTACGGTATCCGCTGCCTGCTGACATCCGATATCGAAGTCGCGATTATTACAGGCCGCAATGCGAAATTACTGGAAGATCGCGCTAAAACTCTGGGCATACGCCACTTGTATCAGGGGCAATCTGATAAGCTTTTGGCCTTCCGCGAACTGTTAGATACACTGTCTCTGCGGGCCGAAGAAGTGGCGTACATTGGTGATGACCTGATTGACTGGCCGGTGATGGCCGAAGTGGGTCTCTCTGTCGCGGTTCAGGATGCACATCCTGTTCTGTTACCGAAAGCGCATTATGTTACCCGTATTGCGGGTGGACGTGGTGCAGTACGCGAACTGTGTGATTTGATTCTGCTGGCGCAGGGTAAGCTGGAGGACGCCAAAGGGCTGTCGATATGAGTAAAGCAAAACTTTGGATTATTCTGGCGCTGACTGCCATCGTTCTGGTGCTGATTGGCTGGTCATTATCTGACAACAGCGATGATGTTCCGCAAGCGGTCAATGATCAGGATCCGACTTACCAGACGTCCCACACCGTTACGATGGTGTATGACCCGATGGGCAGCCTGACGTATAAACTGGTTTCAGACCAGGTAAAATATTACACCGCTGATCAGGTGTCATGGTTTACCAATCCGGTCGCGACCATGTATGACAAGAACAAAGTAGCCACCTGGGTATTGCGTTCTGATAAAGCGAAACTGACTCAGGATAAAATGCTCTATCTTTATGGGCATGTGCAGGCAGACAGCCTGACACCTGAGACATCACAGCTGCAAAGAATCAAAACGGACAATGCACGGGTTAACCTGACGACACAGGACGTTGCCTCAGACGATGAAGTGACGTTGTATGGTACAGGTTTTACATCTAACGGCATGAAAATGCGTGGTAATCTGCGTGACAAAACAGCAGAGCTGATCGAAAAGGTAACGACCTCTTATGAAATTCAAAGCAAAAAATAAAATCCGTGATCTCCTGATCGTCAGCTCATTGTTAGCCGTCAGCGTTCCGGCATTTGCCTTAAAAGACGATACAACGAAACCGATCACCATTGATTCAGCAAACCAGGCGCTCGACGTCAATACCAATACCGCAACCTTTACCGGCAATGTGGTCGTCAATCAGGGTACGATCCAGGTTAAAGCCGACAAAGTGGTCGTCATCCGCCCGCAGGGGGTTTCCGGTAAAGAAGTGGTAGAAGGTTACGGCAACCCGGTGACGTTCTACCAGATGCAGGATAACGGTAAGCCGATTAAAGGCCATGCACAGAAAGTCCGCTACGAAGTGGAAAATGACCTCGTCACGCTGACCGGCAACGCTTACCTTGAGCAACTGGACAGCAATGTGAAAGGCGACCGTATTACCTATCTGGTACAGAAACAGCAAATGGAAGCCTTTAGTGATAAAGGTAACCGTGTGACGACCGTTCTGGTACCTTCGCAGCTGCAACAAAAAACGCCTGCAGCGGGCGGCCAGCCGACCAAAAAGAGTAACTGATATTTTATGGCTAAATTAATCGCAGAGAATCTGGCAAAGGCATACAAAGGCCGTAAGGTCGTTGAAGATGTCAGTCTGATGGTCAACTCGGGTGAAATCGTCGGGTTATTAGGGCCAAACGGTGCGGGTAAAACCACCACCTTTTACATGGTCGTGGGCATCGTCCAGCGCGATGCGGGCCGCATTATCGTTGATGATGAAGACATCAGCCTGCTGCCGCTGCATACCCGCGCCCGTCGCGGTATTGGCTATCTTCCGCAGGAAGCCTCCATTTTCCGTCGTCTGAGCGTATTTGATAACCTGATGGCGGTGCTGCAGATCCGTGACGATCTGACCAAAGAACAGCGTAATGACCGCGCTAATGAATTAATGGAAGAGTTCCATATTTCTCATTTGCGCGATAACCTCGGTCAGTCACTGTCTGGTGGTGAACGCCGTCGTGTTGAAATTGCCCGTGCACTGGCAGCGAACCCTAAATTCATCCTGCTGGATGAACCGTTCGCCGGGGTTGACCCGATTTCCGTTATCGACATCAAAAAAATCATTGAGCATTTACGTGACAGCGGCCTCGGCGTACTGATCACTGACCATAACGTTCGCGAAACACTCGACGTTTGTGAACGCGCGTATATCGTCAGTCAGGGGAAATTGATCGCCCACGGCACGCCAGCCGACATTCTTGCTGATGAACAAGTTAAACGTGTTTATCTTGGTGAAGAATTCCGTCTGTGATCTGTGCCGCCGGAACCGTGCCTGTTTCAACCTACACTGAAACAGGCCGTCTCTGACAGAAGTGTTGCCGTTTTCACTCATCAACGGAATTAAGCCAAGATATGAAGCAAGGTTTGCAACTCAGACTCAGCCAACAACTGGCAATGACTCCTCAGTTACAACAGGCCATCCGCTTGTTGCAACTATCCACGCTTGAGCTCCAGCAGGAGATCCAACTCGCGCTGGAGAGCAACCCTCTGTTGGAACAAACCGACCTTCATGAAGAAATCGACTCGGTAGAAACCACCGACAGCGAAGGGTTAGACACCCGCGAGGCACTCGAGCAGAAAGACATGCCGGAAGAGTTGCCGCTGGACGCCACCTGGGATGAGATTTACACCGCAGGCACGCCGTCAGGCACCGGCAATGATTACAGCGACGATGAGCTACCGATTTACCAGGGCGAAACCACGCAGACACTTCAGGATTACCTGATGTGGCAGGTCGAGCTGACGCCGTTCTCTGATACCGATGCCGCGATTGCCACGTCAATCGTCGATGCAGTGGATGACACCGGTTACCTGACCGTCTCCCTTGACGACATTCTCGAAAGCGTCGGTGATGAAAATGTCACCATGGACGAAGTCGAAGCCGTACTTAAGCGCGTTCAGCGTTTTGATCCGGTGGGTGTCGCCGCCCGTGACCTGCGCGACTGCCTGCTGATCCAGCTTTCTCAATATGCGACTGACACGCCTTTCATCACTGAAGCCCGTCTTATCATCAGCGAACATCTCGATTTGCTGGCGAACCATGATTTCCGCGCACTTATGCGATCAACCCGGTTAAAAGAAGATACACTGAAAGGAGCGATGCTCCTGATCCAGTCTCTTGATCCGCGTCCGGGCCAGTCTATCAACACCGGCGAATCCGAATACGTGATCCCGGATGTGCTGGTGCGTAAAGTGTCAGGTGTCTGGGCGGTAGAACTCAATTCCGACAGCATTCCGCGTCTGAAGATTAACCAGCAGTACGCCGCGATGGGGAATTCCGCACGCAGCGACAGCGACGGGCAATTTATCCGCAGCAATCTGCAGGAAGCCAAGTGGTTAATCAAAAGCCTGGAAAGCCGTAACGACACGCTGTTGAAAGTGACGCGCTGCATCGTTGAGCAGCAGCAGGCGTTCTTTGAACTGGGTGAAGAATTTATGAAACCTATGGTACTGGCAGATATTGCCAGTGCCGTGGAAATGCACGAATCGACGATTTCACGTGTGACGACGCAGAAGTTCCTGCACAGCCCGCGTGGCATTTTCGAACTGAAGTATTTCTTCTCCAGCCATGTCAGTACAGACAGCGGTGGCGAGGCATCGTCAACCGCGATCCGGGCGCTGGTGAAGAAATTAATCGCAGCGGAGAATCCTGTAAAACCGCTCAGTGACAGTAAGTTAGCGACCCTGCTTTCCGATCAGGGAATTATGGTTGCGCGTCGGACTGTCGCCAAATACCGAGAGTCTTTGTCCATCCCGCCCTCAAACCAACGTAAACAGTTAGTTTGACCTCAACAGAGAAGGAAGACATTATGCAGCTCAACATTACCGGACATCACATTGAGATCACGGATCCCCTGAGAGAGTTCATCACGTCGAAGCTGGCTAAGCTTGAGCAGTATTTCGACAGGATTAATCAGGTGTATGTGGTGTTGAGCGTGGAAAAGGTGCAGAAAGTAGCGGAAGCCACTTTGCATGTGAACGGAGGCGAATTACATGCCACCTCGGAACATCAGGATATGTACGCAGCGATTGACGGACTGGTTGATAAACTGGCCCGACAGTTGAATAAACATAAAGACAAACTGAAACAGCACTGACATTCATGTAGCCAACCCTGTGCTACAAACCTTCGGGCATCGGCTTGTGACCTTCGGGAAACGAGCCGATATAGCTTTAAGGGTGAAACAGCGCAAAAGTGAAAGATGACATGATTAACGATACTGCAATGCAATTAACGTCGGTGCTTAATGCCGAATGCACCAAAAGCGGCGTTCATTGCGCCAGCAAAAAACGCGCACTGGAAATCATCAGTGAGTTGGCCGCCAAACAATTAAATTTGTCGCCGCAGGTGATTTTCGACGCCATTTTGACCCGTGAACGTATGGGGAGCACCGGGATCGGTGCCGGGATCGCCATCCCGCACGGTAAGCTGGAAGAAGACACTTTACGTGCCGTCGGCGTATTCATTCAGCTTGAACAACCGATTGCTTTTGACGCCATCGATAATCAGCCGGTAGATTTGCTTTTTGCCTTGCTGGTACCGGCAGATCAATGTAAAACCCATTTACATACATTATCTTTAGTCGCTAAGAAATTAGCTGATAAAACAGTGTGTCGCCGTCTGCGTGGCGCGCAAAGTGACGAAGAACTGTTCCAGATAATGACTGAAAACGAATAAATTGCTGATTCCCGGTACAGTGCCGGGAAAATGAATTCTGCACACTGAATGCCAGGGGAGTGACACCATGGTGCTGATGATTGTCAGCGGCCGTTCCGGTTCCGGGAAGTCGGTTGCCCTACGGGCACTAGAAGACATGGGTTTTTACTGCGTGGATAACCTGCCGGTGGTGTTATTGCCGCAGCTTGCCCAGACCCTTGTTGAACGTAATACGTCAGCGGCCGTCAGCATTGACGTCCGTAACATGCCGGAAACACCGGAAGTTTATGAGTATGCGATGTCACAACTGCCGGAGAGCTTCTCACCGCAGTTGTTATTCCTTGATGCCGACCGCAATACTTTGATCCGCCGCTACAGCGACACCCGTCGACTGCACCCGCTTTCCAGCAAAAATCTGTCCCTCGAAAGTGCCATTGATGAAGAAGCCGATCTGCTCGAACCACTGCGTTCGTCTGCGGATCTGATCATCGACACCTCCGAAATGTCCGTGCATGAACTGGCAGAAATGCTGCGTACCCGTCTGCTGGGTAAACGCGAGCGCGAACTGACGATGGTGTTCGAATCCTTCGGTTTCAAACACGGCATTCCGATTGATGCGGATTATGTTTTCGATGTGCGTTTTCTGCCAAACCCGCACTGGGATCCGAAACTGCGTCCGATGACAGGCCTTGATAAGCCGGTCGCGGCGTTTCTTGACCGTCATACTGAAGTGCACAACTTTATTTACCAGACCCGCAGCTACCTCGAACAATGGCTACCGATGCTGGAAACGAACAACCGCAGCTATCTGACCGTCGCCATTGGCTGTACCGGCGGTAAACACCGTTCGGTCTATATCGCAGAGCAACTGGCCGACTATTTCCGTTCCCGCGGGAAAAATGTGCAATCCCGCCATCGCACGCTGGAAAAACGCAAATCATGACGGTGAAACAAACGGTAGAAATCAAAAACCGGTTGGGTATGCATGCCCGCCCGGCAATGAAGTTGTTTGAACTGGTGCAGAGCTTTGAATCAGAAGTGATGCTTCGCAACGACACGGGCATTGAAGCGGAAGCCAGCAGTGTCATCGCGCTGCTGATGCTCGATTCCCCGAAAGGTCAGAAAATCGAAATCGAAGCAACCGGCCCCGATGAAGAACAGGCATTGACGGCAGTGGTAAATCTGATTAATTCAGGTTTTGATGAAGACTGATAATTAACGCACTCTTTGAGCCGTATTAAATGCGGCTTAAACAGTCGATTGCAATGGCCTTGAAACTCTCAAAGTTTTCGCTGATCAGCAAACGGCTCATTGAGCGTTCCCGCACAAACGTCACGAACAAATCGTAAATCGCCATCGCCTCTTCATAATCTGCCTTGCTGATTGCCAGCAGGAAAATCACGTGTGCTGTCTCCCCTTCTCCCCACGCAATGCCCTGCGGAGAGAGCAACGTTATCACCACGGTTTTCTTCGCCAGCAGCCCCAGCGAGTGCGGCAGCGCAATCCCTTCCCCCAGCATGGTCGAGACAATTTCCTCGCGCTCAACCACCGACGGATAAAACGCCTGATCGACATAGCCTTCGGCTTCCAGCTGAGAGCACACATGGCGGAATAACTCCGCCTGCGTCATCGGTTCATCGATGATCATGAAGTGTTTTTCGTCGAAGAATTTTTCCAGCATATAAGGCCGGGTGCGATCAACCAGTACCAGCTTGCCAAGCTGCTCCATCTGGTATTCGGTCGGGAATGGCGACAGCACCACCACCGGTTTATTCTTCTCGCTGATGCGGGCGTTGGAGATGATGAAATCTTCGTCGATGTGTTCCAGTTGTTCGTAATCCCGCAACGTCACCACCTGTTTCATCACCAGCTGCGGATATTTGCGGCTAATCTGCGCCTGAATCATACGGATGGTCGAATTGCCGGTGTCGCATACCAGCATCACCTGCGGATGTCGCTGATAACCGATGTTGTAATGCCGCTCCAGCCCGACGCCGATATGCAGCACAAGAAACCCAATCTCGTTTTCACTCAGCGTATATGGCGTGTATTTCCCCCAACTTGAGACCGCCGCCAGCGTAACGTCATAGGCCATCGGATAATGCTGTTTGATGTTATTCAGCAGCGGGTTGGGGATATTGATCTGGTATTTCACCCGCGTAATCATGGTTTTGATATGCGTCAGCAGATCAGCACGCAGCTGTTTATCACCTTGTAAATCATAACTATAGTGCGAATTGATATACGACAGGATGTAATCGACCAGCGATTCGTCATCGTCAGCATTAATGTCCGTTGGCAGGATTTGCTGCACGCGACGCGCGGCGATATTCACCCGCAGATAAGCTTCTTCAGAGGCCGGAATTTCCTTGCCCACCAGACTTTTCAGCTCCGCAGCCAGCCGCACAGAAACGTGTTTGACCGCCGGGTCACCGTCTTCAGCATCAAAATCAGTCAGCGGATAACCGCCAGCAATGCGTTTAATGGCCACCGCGCAATAGAGAATCAGATATTGTTCACCTTCGTCGGTCAGTTGAATAGAAGACTGCGTCAGAAGCTGATGCATAAAGCGCGTCAGCGGCACCAGCGCTTCCGACTCCAGGCTTTCCGCCTTCAGCAGCGGATTGGCCTGTTCTTCGGCATCGAGCTGGAACAACAAGTCGGTCAGGCAGGCGCGGATTGCCAGCTCCGCACCAAACAGCTTCATGCCGTAGCGCGGCTTGGTTTCAATATTCAGATGATAGCGGGCCAGATGCTCCCTTACCTCAGCCATATCATTTTGCAGGGTTCCCCGGCTGACAAACCATTCATCAGCCAGATCTTCCAGCTTTAATGAAAAAGCTGAGGTCAAAAAGCGGATCAGCAGCGTCTTCACCCGCTCTGCGGCCGTACGCGGCGTCGGATTCGGTTTACGTTGTGTCGATTGCTGCAACGACGAGAACAGGCTCTGATCATCAACGCGCAGCTGATACCCGCTGCCACGGTTGTGTACGAAGGTCGCGCCATAGTCCGCGATGATTTCATTAAGCGCAGTGATATCCGCACGGACCGTCCGCGTCGACACCGACAGGCGTTTTGCCAGTTCATCCTGAGGCAGCGTTTCGGTTTGCAGCGCATCAAACAGTTGCGCCAGACGTTGATTGGGAAATCTCACCATTGTTCTTCCATATTATTCCGGCTACGGCGCGATAACCCTTTACAACGAACTGCCGACTGCCACAGAGTCATCGATAAACGCAGTTTGCCGTTTTCGGCAAATACCTTGAATCAGGTGATGTTATCGCTTCGTTGATTGATTGCGTAAATATATTTGCCATCCGGTAACAACATCAGTGTGCCCGGACGGCTTACCGCGCAGGAAAGGTCAGAACCTTCAGCCCACCAGCTTTTTGACGCTGACCAGCAGGGTTTTCACATCGTCAGGACGTGTGTTACCGGTGGCGCTGTCGATAATCGAGCTGTAGATATGCGGGATGATTTTAGTGACGCCCGCCGCCAGCGCGATTTCCATAATCGGCTCGAAGTTTTCTAAATCGATACCGCCGGTCGGTTCCAGCCAGAAATCCTGTTCCGCACAGGCACGGGCCACGGCAGCGAATTCATCACGGGTTTTCAGGCCACCCATCGGGAAATATTTCACCGAGCTGCCGCCCATATCTTTCAGCAGCGCAATGGCGGTTTCCACCGGCACTATGGCGTCCGCAGAAGCAGAACTCAGCGGTCCGGTATTGATCTTCACAAAGCCGGGTTTACCGGTGGGTGAAATCAGACCGTTGACCACGCTGTCGTTTTGCCCAAGCATTCCACGGCTGGTACCGACGCCGGTAAAGACCTGATTGACGTGCTGCGGCTGAACCTGCGCTGAAATCTGGCTGACCATCAGAGACTGACGCGGATCGCCCGCGCCTAAACCGACAGACAACGCGTTTTCAATCAATGCGGCATACTCTTTCATGTCCGCCACCGCACTCGCGACGTCTGGATAATTTTTGGAAAGCACACCGACCAGTACATGACCTTCTGCCGCTTCATAGATATCACGGGCATTGTCTTTCGAGCCCGCCAGCACATTCAGGCACACGCGGTCACGATAGAAATTTGGGGTCAGCTTCATGCTTTGTCTCCGCTGAAAAGTTGTTTAAAACGTTGTGCGACGATGGTGAGCTGCGGCGGCGTCACGCTGCGCACATCGACTTCGATCTTGCCTTCGTTGGCGCGGTAGCCACGGAAATAAATCGCGATATCGCCGTTTTTCATGGCGTCCACAATGGCTTTGGTTTTCCAGCCCAGTACCGCTTCATCGAAAGTGATTTCCGTACGGGCGATATCACGTCCGGCGCTGTCCCAGACCACGCGTCCGGTAACACCGCTGATTTCATTCAGGCTGGCGATAAATGGCGTCATCTTGTCGACCATTTCCTGCCCGGTGGTTTTCGGCAAGGTGAGATAGCTTTCGATGGCCTGCGTCAGGCCAAGAATGCCTTCTTTGCCGACTTTCATCGCACGACCAATCCCGCCCGATTGCAGTTTTACCCATTCGACATACTGTTTTTTGCCGAGCACCAGCCCGCTGGTCGGCCCTTCGATGGCCTTCGCGCCACTGTAAATCACCAGATCCGCACCCATCTCGTAATAACAGGTCAGATCTTCTTCCGCGGCGGCATCGACGATCAGCGGCACATTGTGCTTACGCGCCACTTCAGCGGCTTCCGCGACCGACAAAATGCTTTTCTGCACTGAGTGGTGCGATTTTATGTACATGATTGCAGCGGTACGCGGGGTGATGCAGGCCGCGAGTTGTGCGGCAGAACATTCGTTGGCATAACCGGCTTCTACCACCTTGCCACCGCCCATCGTCACCATCGTCGCGACCGGTGCACCGAAATTCACGTTATGGCCTTTTGGCAGAACGATATCGTGCGGGATTTCCAGTGGCGCGGCGTGCAGGTTTTCCAGCAGCCAGGCGTCATCTTTGACGATCACCGCCGCCACAGATTGCGCGATCCCGGCAGAAGCGCAGGAAACCACCACCGCGTTTTCGACGTTTAGCAGTTTCGCGATGTAAGCGCCGGTTTTGTTCACCAGATCTTTCATCTCAAAGTAATGATTCAGACCGGTATTCACCACTGCTGCGACTTCTTCACGCGGCGTGGAAACGCCCAGCGCTGTCATACGACCGGAAGCATTAATGACTTGTTTTAACTGGTACTTTTCATACAGCGATTGTTCAGAAGACATGAGCAGATTTCCCTTCTTCGGTTAACAGAGTGACGCCCGCGACCACAGCGGCCAGAGGCACCAGCAAACTTTCGCCCTTCACGGACTGTCCTTCGGAATCGATAAACACCTGCGGCGCCTGACGGCGTTCGAACAGGGTCAGATCGGCGTCGGCACCGATTTGCAGACGACCTTTGGCAGGAAGACGCAGCGCATCAGCGGCATGCGATGTAACGCAATCAATCACCTGCGGCAATGTCATGCCGACGCTGAAGAATTTCGACATCACGGTCGCCAGGCTGTGCACCGGCCCGTTGAGGCGATTGCGGCAATAAATATCGGAGCTGATGGTGTGCGGCAAAATGCCCTGCTTAATGGCCAGCTCTGCCACTTCAAAGCTGAAACTCGCGGTGCCGTGACCGACATCCAGCAGCACGCCACGGCTGAGCGCCCGCTTAACGGAATCACGCAGCACGCCTTCCGGCGAGAGAATGCGGTTCGGCTTGCCGTTATAGCAGTGGGTAATGATGTCGCCAGAGGTCAGTAAATCTGCGATTTCGTCGAGGTTCGGCGGGTTATTACCGATATGCACCATCAGGGGCAGGTCATCGTTTTCCTGCTGAATTTCTTTGGCGCGCACCAGTGGCTTAATGCCGTTCTGGCCGACCACACTGCTGCTCATGCGCGCTTTGATGCCAATGATAAAACCGGGATTTCGCGCGATGGCGTCACGCACGCCGACCTTGTCGATCTGGGTCATATCCGCCAGTTCGTTCTGCGTGACAATGCCGGTGCGGGCGATATTGAGAAACGCGTAGACGTTGGTTTTCGCCTCACGGGTAATCTGATAGAAATCGTCGACATCATTCGCGCCGGTACTGCCCGCATCGGCCACGGTGGTGACACCGCAGGCCACACCAATCAGATCGGCTTCGTCATGATAAATCGGCGATTTGGGGTAACAGTGAACATGGGAGTCGATCCATCCCGCGCTGGCGTAAACCTTGCCCTGAAGATCGAGAGTCTGGCGGGCGGTGGCACCGCAGGGCAACGTGCCAATGGCGGCGAATTTGCCGTCGCGAATTGCAATATCAGTCAGGCTGCCGTCTGCGCGTAATGCCTGCCGGATGATTAAGTCATACATACGACGTTCTCCATAATCTCGGGCATCAGGAGTGTTCCTGACGCCCGTTTACTTCAGCTTTTCTTCTGTACTACTGCGTTCTTACAGTGAAACCGGGAAGACAGCGCCCAGCACCATTGCGCCGAGAATGGCACCACCGGTAATCGGTTTTTGCCACAGATAGAAACCCAATGCGCCAATCAGCGAGCCCAGACCGATAGGAATCGATGCCGCCATCGCCGACAGGATAATCAACGGCCCGAGGAAGCGGCCGGAGGCATTACCCGCGCCCATCATCACGTCAGCGCCGTAGGTAGAATTGCTCTGATTGATGGTGAATTTACGTGCCAGAATGATGATGTAACCGACGGCTAACCCGAGGAGCAGGCCGGTTACCAGCGAGGCCGCGAAGTTCGCCACCGGGAAGATAATCCCCGCGCCGAGCAACAGTGCCGGGACGCCCAGGCCAATACCGGTCTGGATCGCACCGCCGATATCGAGAATACCGACCAGCGAACCTTCGATGATGCGGGCAAACAGAAAGCTGGCACCGAAGGCCGCCACCGCGCCATACACGCCTGTATCCATGCCGGAACGCAGCATTGATACAAACGCCACTTCGTTAAACGCACCGATGCCGTACAGGTAATACATGTGTGTCCCGGCGAAAACACCGGAAGACAGCAATCCGACAAAAATCGGGAACGACCACTCGGCGTACCAGAAACCACGTTTGGCTTGTTCTTCCATTGTCATGTTCCTCTTACTTGCCGCTGAGTGAATTGTGAATGCCGTTCAGCCATGTCGGGACGTCCAGCATGAATGACTGCAACAGTTTGACGTCGAAGCCACGGAAGAAACCGCTGAGGACGAACAGCGCGATAATCGCCGCCATCATCACTTTGGTGACGTGGTTCCAGCCGCTTTCTTCGACGCCTTTACCGATCAGGATACCCAGCACCAGACCCGGTACGGCGTTACCCATGATCATCTGCGCCAGACCACCAAAAATAGTGGCCCAGAAACCGGAACGACGTCCTGCATCGATCGCCGCCAGCCAGAAAATCACCGGCATCACGGTGTTCACCAACAGGTTGGCCGCAGGCACCAGCACTTTGATTGCCGTGACCTGCAACGCCGCAGGCACCGCAGACGCAGTAGTGTTGAGGAAGGCGACCACAATCATGCCGATGATGCCGCCTGCAATCGCCATCTTGCGCGGGTCATGCAGGGTTTCAGCCACATTGCGGTTTTTAAACATCAGGGCAGCGGTTGCCCAGTGGGGAATGATGCGGTGGTCAACGTCCTGGGTGAAAGAACCTGCCGCCACGGAAGAAGCCCAGGCGTTAAAGAAGAAGCCCAGACCAAATGAGAAATGCGAAGCCGGATCGCCTTCACAGGAGTTTAATTCCCCAAGCGTACGAAAAGCCCCCATTCCTTGCACGGTGGGTGCATGGAACATACGTGCGGCCCCCGCACCTACGCCCACGCCAACCAGTCCGCCGATAATAAGCGACTTAAATAAAATAATTAAAAACATCAGTATATCCTTGTCATTTATAGCTAACGTTTTTATTTCGTGACAAAAACTACCTGTTCCGTATTAATAACAGTCAGGTTGACGGTAATGTCTAACGCCACGTAATAAGTCTTTCTTTCCCTGGCCAGAAAAAAGAACAGAAACTTTTCTCTTTTGACTGACTCTTCTGCCTTTATTATCCTGACGTCCTGCGGTTCTATACGCAGTAAGACATTATTGGCAGACGATTTGAGAACCGTTCTCTGAACCTGACTCAGTGCGGAAGAAAAGGCGGCAGCCTTATTTTCGCCCTTTCCTTCAACCCGAACTGTCGTGGTTAATTGTTGCTTCATTACGCCTGACCATACTTCTTGTTATAAGCTTCAACCAGACGCTGACCCAGTTCTTCTTTATCCATAAATCCGAACCCTAATACTAAACAGCCTTCGTTAATCGCCGTGACACCTTCATCAACTGAACGCATCCCGTACTTCGCTTTATATCCGTATTTGTTTTGTGCGGTAATCGCACCTGCACCGCCACTGCCGCAGAAAGAAATACCAAAGGTCGCGCCTTCTGCTTTCATCACGTCGCCGAGTTTCATATCTGCCGCCATACCGGGGACAACAATGGCTTTTCCGCCAGCCGCTTCCACGCCTGCTGCCACTTTCTGGCCTTTACCTAAACGGTCGCCGATCACAACTAATACTTGTCCCATGATTCACATCTCCACATTAATTAATGCATTAAAATTTCAATAAAAATTATTTCGGCTCGTTGTCTCTGGCCACTTCAAAATGTACCGAGAGCAAATACGCTTCCTCAATCGGTAAATTCCCGAACCAGCTCACCACGTCCTCTGCCATTTGCATGGAGTCGGCAGAGATTTCATCAAATAACTCTTTTTCGACTTCAGGCAACGGCTCACCGGTAATCGAGCGTAATACCATGGCTTTAACGTGTGACGTTAACATCTGCAACTGAACATCGGTGGTGTAGATATTCTTCGCACTTTGCATTGTCTGAATATCTTTTAATACTTGCTCTGTTATCGCCGCAGCATCTTTCAATTCAATCCGCCCGGTCCCATTCACAGATGCGCTTGCGTTATTCACTCGCGGTTACCTCTCTCCTTGCCCGGCCCACTATTTTCAGCCGTGTATTTCGTCTGTCTTTACCCTAACCCCGGTAAGATTTCCTGTGTAGAGGGTCTTTTTCCAGTTCGAAGTGGAAATACGATGCGCTGAGCAGATCCAATTCGCAAAACGAAAAGTTAAGTCGCCATATCACTGAATATTGCAGGGTGTAGCAGCGTATTACACTGGTAATCGGATTTTTCGCAATGCGGATTAATTCCCTCACAACGCTTTCATTTCCGCTTAAGAGTGCCTAGTATCAAAGAACACATGCAAATTACCGACACCCCTGCGCTTACCCGCAGGGGTGTTATTTTTTGCCGACCGGCACCCCACTCGCATGAAGCGGGTGATGCAAAAGGAACCATGGAGAATGTTATGAGTAAACCGACACTGATCATCAATGAACTTGACGCAGAACGCCTGGACACACTGCTGGCGCAACCGGCGTTTGCCAGCAGCCCGGTCGCCGACGCACTGAATGACGAGTTAGATCGCGCCGAGATTTTGCCGCCCGAGGAAATCCCTGCCGACGTAGTGACGATGAACAGCAAGGTTCGCTTTACTGAAGGTAAAGACGGCGAAGAACACATCCGCACGCTGGTGTATCCGGCTGCGCTCAAAGACAGCAACGAGCAACTGTCGGTGATGGCGCCGTTAGGTGCCGCCCTGCTGGGGCTGCGCGTAGGCGGAAGCATCACGTGGGAAATGCCAAATGGCGAGAACAGCCGGATTGAAGTGCTGGAATTGTTGTTTCAGCCGGAGGCGGCGGGGGAGTTGAGACGTTAAGGCAGTTAACTCCTTTTTCTGCGAAGGTGGGAGGCAACGCGCTGAACGACTCCCTCCCCTGCG
>NZ_JYDF01000072.1:0-25223 GCF_003263525.1 Rahnella sp. NRRL B-41462
ATCGCCTGCGCGGCGCGGATATAATCAAAGTTACGGGTACGGCAGGAATTCGGCGCGCACCACGCTCACCAGCATCATCCAGCCAGAAAGCACGGTGATCAACAGCAGCCACCAGAAGTTGGGTTGCACCACGCTGGCCAGAATAATAATCAGGAACAGCGTCGGAATGCTCGACCACACTTCGATAAAGCGCTGCCCGAGCAAATCGATTAATCCGCCGTAATAGCCCTGCGTGGCACCGACAATCATGCCAATCACGGAGGTCATCGCCGTCAGCAGAACGCCGAAGAACAGCGAAATCCGCAACCCGTAAAGGATTTGCGCCAGCACATCATGCCCGTTACTGTCGGTGCCCAGCCAGTTTTGAGAAGAAGGCGGTGAAGGGAAGGGCTGCGCGGTAGAAAAGTTAATGGAGTTATAACTGCTGCGGATCGGTGCCCAAATCGCCCAGCCGTGGTCTTCAATCTGGCGCACAACAAACGGATCCTGATAATCGGTTGGCGTTTCCAGCTCACCACCAAACGTCGTTTCGCTGTAATTGACCAGAAACGGCACATAGAGATGTCCCTGATAACGTGCCAGCAGCGGTTTGTCGTTGGCGAGGACGTTGGATAACAGCACCAGGATCAGCATCACCATGAAAATCCACAGCGACCAGTAACCACGGCGGTTCTGGCAAAAACGCGCCCAGCGCGCCTGACTGACGGAGTTCAGTATAAAAAGGCTCATTACTGGCGGCCCTCAAAATCGATACGCGGGTCAACCAGCGTGTAAGTGATGTCGCTGACGATATTGAGCAGCAATCCAATCAGCGTGAAAACATACAGCGTGCCGAAAATCACCGGGAAATCGCGCTGCACAATGGCATCGTAGCCCAGCAATCCCAACCCCTGTAATGAAAACATGACTTCAATCAGTAATGAACCGGTGAAAAACATGCTGATAAAAGTCGCCGGGAAACCGGCGATCACCAGCAGCATCGCGTTGCGAAAAACGTGCCGGTACAAAATTTGTTTTTCGTTCAGCCCTTTCGCGCGCGCAGTCATCACATATTGTTTACCGACTTCATCCATGAACGAGTTTTTGGTCAGCATCGTGAGGGTCGCAAACCCGCCAATCACCGTCGCCAGCACCGGCAACGTTATATGCCAGAGGTAATCGGTTACTTTGCCGTACCACGGCAGGGTATCGAAATTCGGCGACGTCAGGCCGCGCAGCGGGAACCAGTCGAGATAACTGCCGCCGGTGAATAGCACAATCAATAAGATGGCAAACAGGAAAGAGGGAACGGCATAACCGACAATAATGACGGAGCTGCTCCAGGTATCGAATTTCGTGCCGTTACGCACCGCTTTGCGGATCCCGAGCGGGATCGACACCAGGTAGATAATCAGCGTGCTCCACAGGCCGATGGTAACGGAAACCGGCAGCGCGCTTTTCACCAGTCCCATAACGGATGAGCCGCGGAACAGACTGTCGCCAAAATTAAAGCGAACATAGTTGGATAACATCTCGAAATAACGCACATGCAGCGGTTTATCGAAGCCGAAGCGGTGGGTGATTTCGGCAATGACTTCCGGATCCAGGCCCCGTGCGCCGCGATACTGACCTTCACCAAACTGCGCTAAACCCGGCGACGCTTTGCCATTTCCGCTGCCCGCGCTGGCACCCGGTAAACCGCCTGACTGCCCCATTTCAATAGCGGCAATCGCCTGATCAACCGGACCGCCGGGAGCAATCTGCACAATAAAAAAGTTAATGGTGATGATCGCCCACAACGTGGGGATCACCAGAAGCAGTCGTCTTAAAAGATAGGCGGCCACAGTATGCTCCTCAGCGGCGTTGCGCAGGTAAACGGGCTGCGCGGTTAACGTCGTACCACCATGTGTCGAGTTCCATTCCGTTAGATGGGGTGACGGCTGGCATCGAGAATTTATCCCAGTAAGCGTAGCGCTCGTGATGGGTATACCACATTGGGATCATCAGCATATTCCACGTCAGCACACGGTCGAGCGCATGGCCCAGCGACAACAGGGCATCAGGTTTGCCCTGATTGGCGGCGATTTCGTCGGTCAGCTTGTCAATGGCCGGATCGCTGACACCTGATTTGTTATAGGTGGAATCGAGATATTTACTGTTCCAGTAAATCTGCAAATCGCTGCTCGGATACGACGTGGCGGGATAAACCGTCGGCAGCATATCGTAATCACGCTGGCGCATACGGCGCACGAACTGCGAATTATCCACTTCACGGATCGACATCTTAATGCCCAGTCGCTGTAAATTATGCTGGAACGGCAAGACGTACTGTGAATTCCCGCCGCCGGGTAACAGCAGCTCGAAGGTAAACGGCTTACCGGTTTTGCCATTCACCAGCACCTGATTTTTCACTTCCCAGCCCGCTTCTTTCAGTAATGCGGTGGCTTTCAGCAGATTTGCGCGGTCATTACCGGTGCCGTCAGAGCCGGGTGGCTGATACAGTGCGCTAAAGACTTCAGGCGGCACTTGGCCTTTCAGCGGCCCCAGCCACGCCAGTTCTGCGGAGTTCGGATAATCTTTTGCCGCGTAATCGGTATTCTGGAAGTAACTGTTCACCCGCTGATACGCACCGAAATACAGCGCCTTGTTCATCCAGTCAAAATCAAAAGCCAAAGTGATGGCTTCGCGCACCTTGCGGTCGGCGAATTGCGGGCGATGGATATTGAATGCCAGCCAGCGGGTATCCTGCGCTGCCTGATTTTCCACATCAGCTTTAACGATAAAGTTTTTGCTGAAATTACCGCCCTGATATTGCGTCGCCCAATTTTTCGGCGAGGTTTCCATGCGGAAATCAAACGCGCCGGACTTAAACGCCTCCAGCGCCACATTGTCGTCGAGGTAATAGTCGTAGCGGATGGTGTCAAAATTATAGCGGCCCCGGTTGACGGGCAAATTGGCCGCCCAGTAATCCGGCACGCGGGAATAGGTGATGTACTGACCGAGTTTGTAATCGCTGATGCGGTAAGGCCCGCTGCCCGGCGGCGGTGTACTCAGCGGTTCATTGAATTTATGCTTTTCCCAGAATGTCTGCGGCAAAATCGGCAAACCGAGCAGGCCGAGCATCATGTCTTTATCCGCTTTCGGCAACACCATGCGTACTGTCAGGCGCGAAATGGCTTTTACTTCCACACCTTTATACACCACGCGAAATTGCGGTACGCCTTCGGTCATGAATTTTCGGAAGCTGAAGGCCACATCACTGGCGGTAATCGGGGTATTGTCGTTGAAACGGGCGCGCGGATTGATATCCACTTCGACCCAACGGTACTGGCTGTCATAACGGGCAGAATCGGCGATCAGCGGATAATAACTGCCAATCTCATCGCTGGAGGTGGTAAACAGGCTGTCGTAAAGCGAGCCGCTGCGCGCAGCCGGATTACCGCGAGACGCGAAGCGGTTGAAGTTGTCGTAAGTACCAATGGCCGCCAGTGTGATCTGACCGCCTTTCGGGGCGGCAGGATTGACGTAGTCAAAACTGGTGAAGTTTGAGACATACTTGGGCTCGCCTAATATGGCGAACGCGTAACTGTCCTGTATGACTTCAGCTTGTGCGCTGAGACTCAGCAGGCACAGCACACCGGCAAAAACGCGAGAAAACATCCTGAATCTGCACTCCTGTGATGACGACAGCATAATGCGGCATTACCGCGGGCTATTTCGATATTAATCAATTGAAAGCAAAGATTTTGTCACGCACGACTCTTCGGTTTCGTCCCTGATTTTGGCCTTTTTATCACAACCGGATGCAGACGCCTAAAAGAAAAATGGAACAAAAGATGCGGGACTGATGCAGGTCAAATCTGCCAGGTGGCTTCTTTCTCATTGAAATCACGTATAAAGTCCAGCAGCTCAGGAACACCGAGCGATTTGCTGTACAGATATCCCTGTAAATAGGTCACGCCGTGATTGCGCAGATACTCCGCCTGCATCTGGGTTTCGACGCCTTCGGCTACGGTTTTGATCTTCAGTTCTTCCGTGAGTTTAAGGACGGTATCCAGCACCGGGGCGATCAGGGTGTTCTGATCAATCGACATGACAAAGCCGCGGTCAATTTTCAGATAATCCAGCGTGAACTTCTCAAGATAGATCAGCGCGCTATGGCCGGTGCCAAAATCGTCAATGGCTATTTCAATCTTATGGCGGCGCAGCCAGTTAAATTCCCGTAATGCACCTTGTGTATCAATCATTCCACGTTCTGTAATTTCGAATACCACCTGGAAAGCATTCTCAGGTAACGCTTCAATAAAATTCATCACATCGTCATGAAAGCTGATTTTGTTCATGTGGTGAGGAGAAATGTTGATACTGAGTTTGCCCGGACCGGGAAAAGCGTGCTGCAAGGTATGGGCGTCCGCCGCCACCAGAGCCATCATATGTTGAGTCAGGTCGACGATAAGCCCCTGATTTTCAGCATAGCTGATAAAAACATCGGGCGGAATGGGCCCCTCAATGGGGTGCTGCCAGCGCAGCAGGGCTTCAACGCCAGTCACCTTCAGGCTCTTTGAGTCGATAACCGGCTGATATTCAACAAAGAATTCTTTATTTTTCAGCCCGCGGAGAACCTCACGCTCAACGTTATGGCGGTTCAGCAGGCTGTGGTAAATCAGCGCGCAAACCAGCAGGCTAAGCAGCAGGCCGCCTGAGAACGTAAAGAGTATGTTATCGCGGGTCAGGGAAGGAGAGTAGAGACGAATGCTGAAAGGATAATTATCTATTTTGACTTGAGTAAAATGGCTGCGGGGCAAATCACTGATCTTGATCAGACCGGCCTGAGAAGAAATCAGTGCGCTTTTTCCCACCAGCAGTGCAAAACCCCGGTAGCCGGAACCTGGCTGCGCAAAAAGCATATACGGCGACAACGTCAGTTCCAGCGTTGCTATCACGCCATCGTCCGTTGCACCGGGGTTACGCTGCCATATAAGGATCACCGCGCGGTTCGGGACGGCAGGGGTGCCCATCTGCAGGCCGATACTCATGTTGTTATCAAATTCGAGGTCATGCAGGGTACTGTTTACAGGAATGTGCTGATTACCGGAAGCCGAGGAACAAAAAACGATGCCATTACGCACCAGCTGAAAATCACGAACACCCATGCTGAATGCGACGTCACGGTTTAATTCCCCGGCAATGGAATGGCAGGATTCCGTCGTGAGCAGTCCGATTCTGTGCATCGTGTCGGTTAACTGGCGCAGATAATCAGCAGTAAATTGTGCCGTTCGTTGCGCGATTTCATTTTGTTCGCGGAGATTGTTGGTTTTAATAACGGTGAGGGTAACTGCGATAAATAAAATGAAAAACAGGGCTGAAAAAAGCAGGCTTCTCTTTAAATACAGATGTTTGGGCAATACGGTGTGTGTTAACGCCGTTTTTAAACCCATATGTTTTGCCCTTTTCGCGCAGAGGAAATAAAAGAATAACGTCGTCAAAAAATCAACAGACACTTCATACACTTTATTACAGGCATAAAAAAACGCCATCCAAAGATGACGTTTTTTTATTCGCTTGGCATAGGACAACAAGAACTAAATCATAAGGTAACGGGATCAGCCGTTAGCTAAAACTCGTCTTGCTTCACGATAACGTGCATTCCAGTAGGACTCTTTCAGATTTGAAATCATCACACCGTTGCTGGTGGATGCATGTACAAACTGATCGTTACCTAAATAAATGCCGACGTGACGGCCTGTTGAACCCGCACGGAACAGAACCAGATCACCCGGACGCAGTTTCGTGCGCTGGATTTTCTTGCCTTTCTCTTCCTGTTCATAGGTTGAACGAGGTAAATCCATACCAAATTGTTCGCGGAATGTTACCTGAACGAACGCTGAGCAATCGATACCACGCTTGCTGTCACCGCCCAACCGATAACGAACGCCTTTCCAGCCAGCGTACTGATCCATAATTTTGGATTTAACGTTGACGTTGCGAACCATTGCTTCGAATTCATCCTGAGAGGCTTGCAGTAGAAGGCCATCATTGCCATTTACTGCACGCATATCAGTTTGCGCGTTTTCTGTGTTCGAAGAATGTGTACCACTACATGCAGAAAGAATAATTGCTGCACCAATCGCGGGAATTATCCGCGTGATATATCTCAGAAACGGTTGAGACTTGACCATTATTGTTGTTATCCCTTGCTGTCCTTAACGATGAAATCGTTATTAAAATTGCCAAACGAAGCGAGATTACCTGCCATATATCTGTGGGACAAATACCAGGGGGAGGAAATGTGCGTCGTAGCACGTTTTTTTCCTGAACCGGGATGTTTTTAACACAATTCTATACAGGCGAATTGGAGATTACCGTAATGAACAGGTGATTGCGAGAGGTATTATGAGATTTTTTATAAGAAATTGTGATGTAAGGTGATGTAAGTAAACATGTTAAAAATGCTGTGTGATCTTTACGCGAATTTGGGTTAAAACCGCATCAATAGCGCGTTCAGGGGACATAATACAGCGCAGAGGCGTTGAGAAACATCCTTTAAAAAGGCCCGGCAAATCATAAAGATCTGCCGGGCCATAAATATTATGTATGCATCCAAAATTATGCGTGTGTCTTAGGATTTTTTTTACCGGGTAATTTTTGATCAAGCCAGTTAATCAGCGTATCGCTGGCTGGTGTCATCAGCCACCAGCTGGCACCGACCAGCACGACGGACATTGAGCCGACCGCGATATCAGTAAACCAGTGCGCACCAATCATCACGCGTGGGAGTGAGAAGATGAAGGTGATGATCAAGGCGACAGCGAATGCTGACTTACTCAGGTAGCGCAGCATAAAGCATGAAAAAATAATTAGCATCATGCCATGGTCGCCGGGGAAGCTGTCGCTGGAAGCATCTTTGGTGGGAATGCCGGTCAGTTCGCTCACGCGGTTTACGCCCGGGAAGCTGAGTGACGGGCTTTTATGGCTGACAGGCAATAAATGTCCGAGCTGGTTGAGCACAACGGCAGTCAGCAACATCACGACACCAATAATGATGTACCGGCGACGCCCGTCGCTATCCTGCTTCAGGAAATAGCTCAGATACAGGATTCCCATCGCCAGCAATGAAATCAGATCAAAGGCACGATTATTGGTCACGGCGACCAGGTGCAGAAACCACGCATCAGTGGCCAGATGTTGATTAAAAAAGAAGAAAATCGATTTATCAATCGGGAACCAGAAACCATGGTTTGCTGGCAAATAGAAAGATAAAAATAAGGCAACACCTAATACATTGAGTATCAGGATTGCGGGAATATTGCGGCGCCACATAAAGGAAGACCTATTCTTAGCAAAGTAAGGAATAACTTAGTTAGCGTTAACTTAATCTGATCAACTTAAACGAATCTTCAACAAGGAGGATTGTATTGCATTCCACTGCACTTCATTTTGCGTAATAAGCTCAATTCTGCTGTCTAACGGCGCCACCGGTTTCGTTTCAATGTGTAAGTCATTGCCCTGACGGTTAATCAGTAATGTGCCTTCTTTAATGCGTATAACCCCTTTGACGCGATCAACCGGCACCGCGCGCGCCCAGTCGAGAATGCCTGCGGTCTCAAACTGCGTTTCGCCATCAAATATCCACCCGCAACTGGTATAACCGTCTGCCTGATTCAGCGCGCGACGCCAGCGCTGTTTTCCCGGCAGGCTCAGTGCAGCCAGTCCTTGTTTAGCGGCGTGAGCGTGATGATGTTTACCTTGCGGTAACTCAACCAGATTCTGGCGCGGAAAATCAAGTAATGTCAGGGCGATCTCACCTTGCGAAGCCGTCACCAGAAGACGCTCGTGACCATTCTGCTGATACCATTCGTCCAGCTTCTGTGTGTCCTGCGCCTGCGTCACATCAGACTTATTTGCCACGATAATGTCTGCTGCGGCTAACTGATCGCGAAAGTTTTCATTATCAGTCACCCGCTGATCGCTTAACTGACGCGGATCCAGCAGACAAAGCGTGGCATTGAGTGTCAGCCAGTTGCTGTAAACGTCAGACGTCAGTAAAGAAAGGATCTGTTTCGGATGCCCCAGCCCGGTGGGTTCTATCAGCAAGCGGTCAGGTTTAGCCTGCTGCAATAACATATTCAGGCCGACCTGCATTGGCAATCCGTTCACACAGCACATGCAACCACCGGGGATTTCCTTCAGAACCGCACCACTGTCAGCCAGTAATGCACCATCAATGCCGACTTCGCCGAATTCATTCACCAGCACGGCCCATTTTTCACCTTCAGGCTTATGAGCCAGAAGGTGGCGCAGCGTGGTGGTTTTTCCGCTTCCCAGAAAGCCGGTGATCAGGTTGGTTTTGGTCATGGTTGCACATCCTTTTTGAAAAATTCCCCGCCAATGTGCAGCGACTCCTTAAGAAAATCCAGCGTTGCGCCGATGTAAGACATGGATTGCTTATTTTTGCCGGCAGGCAAGCAAGATTTATTTTGCCTCCAGACGTGTAAATTCAATTAGATGTATTAATGTTAAATTGTGGTTACGGGAACTTTAAAATTAATAGTTATGATGAGGTGTCACCATGAACAGAATTACCTGTGTACTGTTTTTGGGAGTCATGGCCTCAGGGACGATTCAGTTTGCCAGTGCCGCTGCAACAGGCGGAATTATTCATTTTACCGGGTCAATTGTTGACGGAGGATGTCACTTCAGTGCCGCACGTAATGCGATGATCAGCGACTGTGATCGTGGCGGAAAACAGGTGAGGCAAGTTCATACGCTGAATGCGCAAAATCCTTCTTCTTTCGCCTTGCCTTTGTCTCTCGGGCAGGTTACCACGCAGCATATTAATAATGATCCTCGCCTTGCGGTGATGACGGTGAGTTATAACTAAGCAGCCGTAAATAGTTAGTATCGTTAATATGTTTCGCTCCGGTCATTGAGCGCGGTAATGCAATGTATCGTTATGTGGCCGGACAACTTTATGAACTGGCTGGCCCAATCTTGATCGGGCCGTCAGTTTTCTATTCCTGTCCTTTCCCTTTCTGCTGACATGTTATAATTTTCTCTCTTATTTCAGGCATCAGAACGATTAATCAGATGTCAGACCAATTGAGCTTGTGTCAGTGAAAGGGGCAAAAACATGCGACTTTATCAGGAGATAGGCGGTCATTTACGTCGCGATATCCATGCCGGAAAATATGCCCCTGGCGACCGCCTCCCTCCGGAGCGTGACATTGCGGAATCTTATTCCGTCAGCCGAAGTGTAGTGCGTGAAGCGCTGATCATGCTGGAGCTGGAAAAAGTGGTCGAAGTGCGTAAAGGTTCCGGCGTCTATGTATTGCATCAACCGGAAGATAGCCAGCCGGAAAGCGCTGACAGCGGATATGGCCCGTTCGAGTTATTACAGGCGCGGCAATTGCTGGAAAGCGAAGTCGCGGCTTTTGCGGCGATGCAGGCCACTAAGACGGATATTCTGCAAATGCGCGATGCCATTGATGCACAGCGAGAATGCATTGCACGTGGCGTCTCCGATGATGCTGAAGATCAGCGGTTTCATGCCTTGCTGGCGCAGGCTTCCCAGAACAGTGTGCTGGTTAAACTGGTGGATGATCTGTGGCTGATCCGCCAGCGCAGCTCCATGTGGCAGGGGATCCATCAGCATGTCGGCGATAAAAACTACAGTCAGATTTGGTTGCAGGACCATCAGACAATCTTGCAGGCAGTACTTCGCAGGGATCCGAAAGCCGCGAAGCAGGCGATGTGGCAGCATCTGGAAAATGTCAAAGATATGCTGTTACAGGTTTCGGATGCCGATGATCCGTCTTTTGACGGATTCCTTTTTTCCTCAGTCCCCTCAGAACTGAACGACTGATACCGCCGTACAAATAAGAACGGCTGCCGCAGCAGCCGTTCTTAGCCTCAGTTGCCGGGCTTAACCTACGTATTTTGCCACGGTTTTCTTCGCGCCAATTCTTTGCAGATCGGCATACGCGCTCAGTATGGCCGCTACGACTTTCTCTTCATGAGGCAATTGCTCACCGAATACGCCCGTCAGGGCCAGCAGGGCTTTCACCCGCGGTTCGCCATCTTCGGTTGATGCCACAATTTTAGCGACGGTTTCAGCCATCGGATCTTTAATCTCAATGGGCTGCCCGGCATCATCAGTACCACCGACATAACGCATCCAGCCTGCCACGCCCAGCGCCAGTAATTCATAGGAACCACCATTTTTAACATGCCAGCGGATGGAATCGAGCATACGCTGTGGCAGTTTCTGGGTGCCGTCCATCGCGATTTGCCAGGTTCGGTGTTTCAGCGCCGGGTTGCTGTAACGTGCAATCAGGCTGTCAGCATACGCACCGAGATCAACACCCTCGACGCTCAGCGTCGGAGCTTGTTCATGCAGCATCAGATGATGGGCAGCGGCCTTATAGTTGGCATCTTCCATACAATCGTTGATGTGCTGATAACCGGCCAGATAGCCGAGATAGGCGAGGAAAGAGTGGCTGCCGTTCAGCATGCGCAGCTTCATCTGTTCGAAAGGCAAAACGTCGGCAACCATCTGTGCGCCAGCTTTTTCCCAGTCCGGACGGCCCGCCACGAAATGGTCTTCCACGACCCACTGAATGAAGGGTTCACAGGCGATACCGCAAGGATCGGTCACACCTCCGAGGGCTTCGGTGATTTCTTCCAGCGTATTTTCCGTCGCGGCAGGAACAATACGGTCAACCATGGTACTTGGGAAAGAGACGTTTCCGGCGATCCATTCAGCCAGTTCTGCGGAACGTGCTTTCGCCATGCCCAGTACGGCGTTTTTTACCACCAGACCGTTTTCAGGAATGTTATCGCAGCATAAAACGGTGAAGCCTGGTAAGCCGCGCTCATGACGTAAACGCAGGGCTTCGACTAAAACGCCCGGAGCGGTACCCGGCGCCTGACCGCCCGCCAGATCCTGCTGAATTTTTGGATTTTGCAGATCCAGTTCGCCGGTGCCCGGCTCAATGCAATAACCTTTTTCAGTGATGGTCAGGGAAACAATCGCGATCTGTGGCTCAGTGAGTTTTTCAAGTACTGCTTCCAGCCCGTCAATCCCGCCGTGCACAGATTCATGTGCAGAGCCGATGATAATCGCCTGATTGCCGTCCGCGCCTTTTTCCAGCACGGTAAACAGATGATTTTGCTGACGCAAACTCTGGATCAGCGTTTCATTGCCGAACAGGCTAATTTCGCAAATGCCCCAGTCGCCCCCCTGGAGGTTCAGCACGCGGTTGGTCAGTAGCGCCTGGTGAGCGCGATGGAAGGCACCAAATCCGAGATGAACAATACGGCTTTTTAACACATCGCGATCATAAGCAGGCAATGACACTGCTGCAGGCAGGGACGCTGTGGCAATAGTTTTCATGCAATACTCCAGGCAAGTCAGAAATAAATAATTGGTCAGGCCAAATTGGGGCTATTTACCCGTCAGTTGAATTTTATGCTGGATAAAGCGACGATTTAAGCCGAAATCAGGGCTTAGAGTGTAAAGTCATATGATAGAAAGGGGAATTGGTAAGTCCAGATAGCCACTCATTTTGTGATGCAGATCCACTGTCTGAAGGATTAATCGCAAAATGCAGACAATAAAAAAGGAACGCCGCAGCGTTCCTTTCAGCAGAGAGCGGGGCGCTGATTAATCCGCGCGCCCCATATAACGACGTTCTGCGATATGAATACGGATTTTGTCGCCAGAACTCAGGTATTCAGGAACCTGAATGTTCAGACCGGTGCTCATGACCGCAGGTTTGGTGCGGGAACTGGCGGAAGCGCCTTTGATGCCCGGTGCCGTTTCCACGATTTCCAGATCCACCGTCTGCGGCATTTCAAGCGCCAGCAGCTGGCTGTCCAGCGTCAGAACCTGCATGCCCTGCAAACCTTCTTCAGGGATGAACAGCAGTTCGTCTTCAATCTGCGCCTTATTAAAGGTGTAGGGCGTGAAGTCTTCGTCATCCATAAAGATGTATTCGTCACCATCAACGTAAGAGAAGTTCACTTTACGACGGGTCAGGGTAACGGTATCCAGGATATCGTCGCCTTTGAAGCGCTCTTCCACTTTGCCACCAGTACGAACGTCAGCGAAACGCATTTTGTACAAGGTGCTGGCACCACGGGCGCTCGGGCTCTGAACATCAATATCTTTTACCAGCAGCAATTTGCCGTCGTAGTTCACAACGAAGCCGCGTTTAATTTCGTTAGCACGTGCCATATAAATAACCTGTCAGGAGAGAGATAAATAATTTGCGACACGTTACCCGCGCCGCTGATTTCAGGCAAGCAGATAGCGTAAAAAGAGTCGCGAAAATCCGCTTTATGACGCATATTTTGCGCTTCGCCTGCCGGTATGAAAAATGTTCGGGTTATCGTGTTAAAGAGTCGTAAATATTTCGCTGGTGGCGCATTACGCTGCCTGCTATTGTCGCGGCTCAAAATGAGGCCTGAGGAGGCTGTTGATGGACTGTCGTACTGATTGCGGAGCCTGTTGCATAGCGCCTTCAATTTCCAGCCCGATCCCGGGAATGCCAGACGGAAAGCCTGCCAATACGCGCTGTGTTCAGCTGGCTGATAACTTTCTGTGTAAGATTTTCACCTCACCACTGCGTCCGAAAGTTTGCGCCAGCCTGCAGGCCAGCCGCGAAATGTGCTTTACACATCGCGACCAGGCGCTGACTTATCTGATTCAGCTTGAGGCAGATACCGCGCCTTAAATCACCGCCGCAGGCACGTCTTCCGCCGGTTTATCGACGTTTTTCACATTCCAGATACATAACACCGAACCAATCACCATCGCCAGTGCGGCATAAAATACCGCATGGTATGTCCAGAACTGGGCGATCACCCCGGCCAGCGAACCGGCCAGGATCCAGCCCGCCCGCGTTGAATTGGTAAATAACGTGGTGGCCGCGCCCGCCTGACCTGGCATCAGATCCTGGAAATACAGCATGCCGATCCCGGCCAGAATGCCGATGAAAATTGCGTTCAGCAACTGTAAAGCAATCAGCATTGCCGCACCGGTAGTAAACAGAATGCCGCCGTAGAAAATCACCCCCGCCAGCACAGCGAAACGCATCAGGAAGCGTTTCCCCAACTGTTTAGCCAGATATCCGGCGATCAGCATGGTCGGAATTTCCAGACAGGCTGCACTGCCCATCAGTACCCCCGCCAGTTTTTCCGGCAGACCCAGTTCACGCACCACATACAGCGGCATATTGATCAGATAAATGCTGTTTGCTGCCCACATCAGTGAACAGGCGATGAACAGCATCAGCGTATCACGGCGGTTACGGCGTGGTGCTTCCAGCGTGGCGGTGGTCTTGATGTGCGCCTTGGGCATCGAAGGCAGGAACATCCACACCATCACGCCGCACAGCAAGAAAGCCAGCGTGGCAGCGCAGTACATAAAGGTAAAACCAAAGCCCATCGACAGGGCAAAGGCCAGCGGCGGTCCGACGACCCATGCCAGCGAAACCTGTGCGCGCAAAATGGAGCTGAACATCACGGCTTCGCGACCAGTTTTTTCGGAATGCTCCCGTGCTAACGCGAACATCTGCGGGTTAGCTGTGGAACCAAAGCTCGACAGCAAAACGCCGATGAACAGCAGGATAAAGTAATTACGGTTAAAGGCGAAAAGCACACAAGCCAGCGCACCCAGAATGCAGCAATACAAAATCAGCGTTTTGCGGTCACCGCGTTGATCAGACCAGGTCGCCAGCAACTGGCTGACGAAGATGCCAATCACGGCACTGCCGGTAAAGAAGATACCCACCATAAACGGGCTGACGTGAACCTGAGAAGTGAGGAACAGGCTGAGCGTCGGGGTCTGTAACGCGCCTGCAATGCCGGTAAGGAAGGCGATGATCAGAAAAGCAGTTGACGTCATGTCGGGTAAACGGCGGGCTGACGTTGTAGAAATTCGCATTAGCTAAGTGAACCAGAAGTAGAGGAGGGGACGAAATTTGCGCGAATGTTACGACAGTTTAAAAAAAACAAAAACAGGTTTTGATCATCAAAAATGTAAACCACAGTGAATTTGCCATACTGAATAATAAAACCGCACTTTGTGTCAAAAATGACCGGGTGAGGCGTCGCTTCTTCACCGCAATATTGTCCGCAGAGAAGGGGGCAGCTTGCGTCAGCATTTTTCGTCAGCCTGACTTCAGCATTTGCGTTAAGTTATCCGTTTCGGAAAGCTCTCAGAAAGGAAACTGTGCGTAACATCAAAAAATCGTTACGCAAAATCAGGGAAAGCTTGATTTAAATACAGGCCGGATTGAGACTTCTTGAAACGTTTCAGCGTTGTCGGTTTTTCTTCTGAAATCTGATGGCGCTCCTTTTTTCTCAGTAAAGCTGAAACGATTCAATTTCAGCAGGAGAGGAGAATTATGTTCCAACTGTCACAGCAAGATATTCATCTCGGTGCGGCTGCCAGCGATAAGCAGGACGCTATTCGCCAGGTTGCAGCAGCACTGACTCAGGCCGGTCGCGTCAGCGCAGGTTATGTAGACGGCATGCTGGCGCGTGAGTTGCAAACCTCTACTTACCTTGGCAACGGCATCGCAATCCCGCATGGCACCACAGATACCCGTGATCTGGTGCTTGATACCGGTGTGCAGGTTTTCCAGTTTCCGCAAGGGATTACCTGGGGCGAAGGCCAGACGGCATATGTCGTGATCGGCATCGCAGCTCGTTCTGATGAACACCTCGGTTTGCTGCGTCAGCTGACGCACGTCTTAAGTGACGACAGCGTGGCTGATCGCCTGGCAAAAACAGATTCCGCTGAAGAATTACGCAGCCTGCTGATGGGCGAAAAAAATGCGGCTGAATTCCTGTTTGATAGCCAGTTGATCGCAGTCGATGTGGCCGCAGAAAACCTGATCACGTTACAGGCGCTGAACGCTGGCCGCCTGAAAGAGATTGGCGCTGTCGATACCGCTTTTGTCAGCGATGTGATCAGCCGTAAACCGCTGAACCTCGGGCAGGGCATCTGGCTGAGCGACAGCACCGAAGGCAACCTGAAAAGTGCTGCAACGGTAAGCCGTGCACAGCAGGCATTTGATCTGGATGGCGAAAAAGTCTCCATGCTGCTGACGATTTCTGTTGCTGACGATCAGCCGCTCGATGTGCTGAACTACCTCAGTGATTTGCTGATTGCCAACAAAGCTGAACGCTTGCTGACGGCAGATTCCGTCGGTGTGCTGGCATTGCTGACCAGCGAAGTCGAAGAACAAGCCAACGTGCTGACCGCTGAATACGTTATCCGTAACGAACACGGCTTGCACGCCCGTCCGGGTACCGCACTGGTGAACGTTATTAAGCAGTTCAGCAGCGAAATCACGGTAACGAATCTTGATGGCAGTGGTAAACCTGCCAACGGCCGCAGCCTGATGAAAGTCGTGGCGCTGGGCGTGAAAAAAGGTCACCACCTGCGTTTTACCGCGAGTGGTGAGGATGCAGAGCTGGCATTAAAAACCATCGGTGAAGCGATTGCTGAAGGTCTTGGGGAGGGCGCATGAGCCGTCGGGTCGCCACAATTACCTTAAACCCGGCCTATGATCTGGTCGGATACTGCCCCGAAATCGAACGGGGTGAAGTCAACCTGGTACAAACCACCGGCCTGCACGCGGCAGGTAAAGGGATTAACGTTGCCAAAGTGCTGAAAGATCTCGGCATCGACGTCACCGTTGGCGGTTTCCTCGGTAAAGAAAATCAGGATGGCTTCCAGCTGTTATTCAGCGATCTGGGTATTGCGAACCGCTTCCAGGTGGTTAATGGCCGCACCCGTATCAATGTCAAACTGACTGAAAAAGATGGTGAAGTCAGCGATTTCAATTTCTCCGGCTTCAACGTCACGCCTGCTGACTGGGAACGTTTCGTAACGGATTCCCTGTCATGGCTGGGCCAGTTCGACATGGTTGCCGTCAGCGGCAGTCTGCCAGCGGGTGTTGATCCTGACGCTTTCACCGACTGGATGAAACGTCTGCGTGCACAGTGCCCGTGCATCATCTTCGACAGCAGCCGTGAAGCGCTGGTTGCCGGTCTGAAAGCCGCGCCCTGGCTGGTGAAACCTAACCGCCGTGAACTGGAAATCTGGGCTGGTCGTAAATTGCCGGAACTGAGCGACGTGGTAGAAGCCGCGCATGCCCTGCGTGATCAGGGGATCGCCCATGTGGTGATTTCTCTGGGTGCTGAAGGTGCATTGTGGGTTAACGCCTCCGGTGCGTGGATCGCTAAACCGCCAGCCTGTGAAGTCGTCAGCACCGTGGGTGCTGGTGATTCCATGGTCGGTGGTCTGATCTACGGTTTGCTGATGCGTGAATCCAGTGAACATACGCTACGACTGGCCACTGCTGTTGCTGCCCTGGCTGTCAGCCAGAGTAATGTCGGTGTCACCGATCGTCCGCAACTCGCGGCGATGATGGCCCGTGTTGATCTGAAACCCTTTTAATCCGCAGGAGTCAGAATGAAAATGCTGCTGATGATAGACAGTTCGCTGGGACAGGCTCGCAGCCAACTGGCAAAAAATTTGCTCGCTGCTGCTGCGGCGAAAGCAGGCCACTCGTTGACCGAACAGGCCGCTGACGCTGATGTAGTGATTGTGGCCGGTGAAACCGTGCCAAACGAACCTGCGCTGGCTGGCAAAAATATTTATACCGGTAATGTGGCTGATGCAGTCCGTGATCCGGAGGCTTTCCTGCAACGCGCTGTGGCTGAAGCTAAACCTTATGTCGCACCTGTTGCGGCAGCCGTTGCCGCTCCGGCAGCCAGCGGCCCGAAACGTATCGTCGCCATCACTGCCTGCCCGACCGGTGTTGCACACACCTTTATGGCTGCAGAAGCGATTGAAACTGAAGCCAAAAAACGTGGCTGGTGGGTAAAAGTTGAAACCCGCGGTTCTGTAGGTGCAGGCAATGCTATTACACCGGAAGAAGTTGCCGCGGCCGATCTGGTGATTGTCGCGGCTGACATCGAAGTGGATCTGGCTAAGTTTGCCGGTAAGCCGATGTACCGCACGTCTACCGGTCTGGCACTGAAAAAGACCAAACAGGAACTGGACAAAGCGCTGGTTGAAGCTGAAGTGTTTGAGCCGAAATCTCAGGGCGCAGCGACGGGCACCAGGAAGAAAGAAGCGGGCGGCGCAGGCCCATACCGTCACCTGCTGACCGGCGTGTCTTACATGCTGCCAATGGTGGTTGCGGGTGGTCTGTGTATCGCACTGTCATTTGTCTTCGGTATCAAAGCCTTTGAAGTGAAAGGCACGCTGGCGGCGGCATTGATGCAAATCGGTGGCGCTTCTGCCTTCGCGCTGATGGTGCCGGTTCTGGCCGGTTTCATTGCCTTCTCTATCGCTGACCGTCCGGGCCTGACGCCGGGTCTTATCGGCGGCATGCTGGCTGTCAGCACCGGTGCTGGTTTCCTCGGTGGTATCATCGCAGGTTTCCTGGCGGGTTATGTGGCGAAAGCCATCAGCGGCAAGCTGAAATTACCGCAAAGTATGGAAGCGCTGAAACCTATCCTGATTATTCCGCTGGTGGCGAGTCTGATTACCGGTCTGGTGATGATTTACGTGGTCGGTACGCCGGTTGCTAAAATCATGGCGGGTCTGACTGCCTGGCTGCAATCTTTGGGTACAGCCAATGCGGTACTGCTCGGCGCAATTCTCGGTGCGATGATGTGTACCGACATGGGTGGCCCGGTGAACAAAGCTGCTTACGCGTTCGGTGTGGCACTGCTGAGTTCTTCCGTCTACGCACCAATGGCCGCCATCATGGCTGCCGGTATGGTGCCACCTCTGGCGATGGGGCTGGCGACATTGCTGGCGCGTCATAAGTTCGAGCAAAGCGAACGTGAAGGCGGTAAAGCGGCGCTGGTATTGGGCTTGTGCTTTATCTCTGAAGGTGCGATTCCGTTTGCGGCCCGTGACCCGATGCGTGTTCTGCCATGCTGTATCGCAGGTGGTGCACTGACCGGTGCGCTGTCGATGGCATTCCACGCACAACTGATGGCACCACACGGCGGTCTGTTCGTACTGCTGATCCCTGGTGCAATCACGCCGGTTCTCGGTTATCTGGTGGCGATTATCGCCGGTACGGTTCTGGCGGGTGGCGCATACGCGATTCTGAAACGTTCAGATGCTGCGGTAGCCGCGAAAGCTGCTGCATAACAGTAAATCGTTAAAAAACAAAAAGGCGCGACATGTGAATGTCGCGCCTTTTTTATTGCGCCTTCCCTTCGCAGGGGAGGGCGCCGACCGGAATTTACGGTAAAAACTACGCCGCGGCTTCGTCATTCTCGGCAGTCTGCTGCGCTTTCAGCCAGGCGATTTCATCTTTCCAGATATCCGGATTGACAGTTTCGAGGATCATCGGGATGCCGTCGAAACGTGCATCTTTCATGATCCAGCTGAATACGGTATTGCCGATATTGCCTTCGCCAAGGCTGTGGTGGCGGTCAACGCGGCTGTTGAACTCGCTTTTCGCGTCGTTGAGGTGCATCCCTCGCAGATATTGAAAACCAACCACCTCTTCAAAGTGCTTAAAGGTTTTCTCGCATTCTTCTGCCGTGCGCAGGTCGTAACCTGCCGCAAAGGCATGGCAGGTATCGATACAGACGCCAACGCGGCTTTTGTCTTCCACGCCTTCAATAATTTTGGCCAGGTGCTCGAAGCGGAAGCCAAGATTGCTGCCCTGACCGGCGGTGTTTTCGATAACCGCGGTCACGCCTTTGGTTTTATCCAGCGCAATGTTCAGGGATTCAGAAATCAGCGCCAGGCATTTATCTTCTTCGATTTGCATCAGGTGGCTGCCCGGATGGAAATTCAGCAGCGACAGGCCAAGCTGTTCGCAGCGTTGCAACTCATCAAGAAACGCCTCGCGGGATTTCTCCAGCGCTTCGGTGACCGGATGACCAAGGTTGATCAGGTAGCTGTCGTGCGGCAAAATCTGATTGCTTTGGTAACCGTATTTTTCACAGGCCACTTTGAATTTTTCGATGACGTCTTCCGGCAACGGTGCGGCTTTCCACTGACGCTGATTCTTGGTGAAAAGCGCAAAAGCCGTGGCTTCCAGCTCGTGTGCCCTCAGAACCGCCTGATCGACACCCCCGGCCGCACTCACGTGTGCTCCCACAAACTTCATTTTTGCTCCTCAGTTATTCATCGCGTTTATGGACAAATGATAGCGCCTCCGGGCAGGAGGCGCAGCACTGAAGTGTTAAAAGCAGCAATATCAGCCAAAAAGATGCTGAACCAGCTGGTTGATACCGGCACCGCCGACAATCAGCCAGATAAACAGCAACGCCGCCAGCAGCATCGGTTTAAGCCCCGCCTGACGCAGTGCGCTCATGTGGGTGGTCAGCCCGAGCGCCGCCATCGCCATCGCCAGCAGCACGGTATCGAGCGTAATCAGCGCCGGGATCCAGTTGTGTGGCAAAATATTCAGCGAGTTGAATGCTGCCACCAGAATAAACAGCAGGGCAAACCATGGGATAGTTATATTGCGCATGCCCGCATTCTGGCCACCTTGTTGTACCTCTTTACGTGACTTCCAGCCAGAGAGCAGCAGCAGGAATGGTGCCAGCATCATGACGCGGATCATCTTGGCGATCACTGCCGCGTTTTCCGCATCCGGGCTGACACCCTGACCGGCCGCCACGACCTGCGCCACTTCGTGCACCGTCGAACCGGTGTAAATGCCGAACTGAGCAGCGGTAAAACTCAGCCAGTGATACTGCGCATTCAGATGCCATAACCACGGATACAGAAAGATGGCGGCTGTCCCGAAGATAACGACAGTGGCGACTGCAACCGTCACTTTCTCTGCTTTGGCATTCAGCACCGGTTCCGTCGCCATCACCGCCGCTGCGCCACAGATGCTGCTGCCTGCGCCAATCAGCATCGCGGTATCGCGATCCAGTTTAAACACCCGCTGTCCAAGCCAGCAGGCGAGGGCGAAAGTGGAGCACAACATCAGCGCGTCGATCACAATACCGGTCGCGCCGACATCGGCGATTTGTGCGAAGGTCAGCCGCAAGCCGTAAAGGATAATCCCCAGACGCAACAGACGTTGTTTCGCCAGCGTCACGCCGTCTTCGCACCAGGGTTTTGCAGCCGGATATACCGTATTGCCGACCACCATGCCGATGACAATCGCCAGCGTCAGCGCGCTCAGGCCGAGATGACTCAGTGCAGGAATATCGCTCAGCCAGAGCGCGAGTGCAGTGATCACACCGGTCAGCGCCAGCCCGGGTAACACGCGGCCAAAGCCCGACAAATGGGGTAAAGGGTGTTTATCCGCCGTCTTTTTATTTTCATTTTTAAGCGCAAGTGTACTCATTGTCCGTTCCTCGTTCAGGAGTGATGAAACAAGGCTACGCCGCGCTTATATAAAAATGAAATAGATTATTACTTTATAACCTAGCTGTAAAACTGGTATAAAACCTTCATTCAAAAGAGGCCTGCAAGGCAAGGGTCTATACTTAAAGCACAGCGTGCTGTCAGGCGCGTGAGAATAGCGGGACATTTATGCACATAACATTGCGACAACTTGAAGTTTTCGCCGAGGTGCTGAAAAGCGGTTCGACCACGCAGGCGTCGGTTGTGCTTTCATTATCACAATCGGCGGTCAGTGCGGCGCTGGCCGATATCGAAGGGCAGCTTGGCGTGCAGTTATTTGACCGTGTCGGGAAGCGGCTGGTAATTAATGAGCATGGGCGTTTACTGTATCCGAAAGCGCTGGCGTTGCTCGAACAGGCGGGCGAAATCGAGCGACTGTTCAATCACGATAACGGTTCGCTGCGCATCGGCGCGAGCAGCACCATCGGCAACTATATGCTGCCGGCGATGATCGCGGATTACCGCCTGGATTTCCCCAATACGCCGCTGGAGCTGAATGTCGGTAATACCAATGATGTTATTAACGCGGTGGCGGATTTTCGTGTCGATCTCGGTCTGATCGAAGGCCCGTGTCAGATGCCGGAACTGATCACTCAGCCCTGGCTGGATGATGAACTGGTGGTGTTTGTCGCGCCGGAAAATCCGCTGGCAGGGCGGGTCGTTTCGCTGGAATCGCTGGCGCGTGAACCCTGGATCCTGCGCGAGCGCGGTTCCGGTACCCGTGAGGTGTTAGATCATCTGCTGTTGCCTCAGTTGCCGGATTTTAACCTGGTGATGGAACTGGGGAATTCCGAGGCCATTAAGCACGCTGTAAGGCATGGCATCGGGATCAGTTGCCTCTCGCGGCGGGTGATTTCTGAGCAGCTGAGCAGCGGTTCGCTGGTGGAAATCCGGCTGCCCGTCGCGCCGCTGGTGCGTAAGCTTTACCTGATTCATCACCGGCAAAAACATATCTCCGGCGCATTATCACGTTTTCTAACCTATTGTCGCGAAGCCCAATAACGGTCTTTCACTAATGATCTGCGGCCAGTTATGAAGGTGTCTTATAACAGGTCGTTCCTGCTATTCAGAGCGGCAGGTTTTGCTACAATCCGCGCTTAAATTTGCACATGACGAGCGGATATAGGGAAAAAATGGCTCAACAACCTACAAAAAATACGCAGGTGGCTCCCACACTGCGTCGCGAGCTGAAGGCACGTCACTTAACGATGATCGCCATAGGCGGTTCAATTGGTACGGGGTTATTCGTTGCATCAGGTGCGACAGTTTCCCAGGCAGGCCCGGGTGGTGCACTGCTTTCCTACGCATTAATCGGCATCATGGTTTACTTCCTGATGACCAGCCTCGGTGAGCTGGCGGCGTTCATGCCGGTTTCCGGTTCATTCTCCACTTACGGCTCCCGTTATGTTGAAGAAGGCTTCGGTTTCGCACTGGGCTGGAACTACTGGTACAACTGGGCAGTCACCATCGCGGTTGACCTGGTGGCCTCACAACTGGTGATGAATTACTGGTTCCCGGACACACCGGGCTGGATCTGGAGCGCCTTGTTCCTTGGTCTGATTTTCCTGCTCAACTACATTTCCGTGCGCGGTTTTGGCGAGGCGGAATACTGGTTCTCGCTGATCAAAGTGGTTACCGTCATCATCTTTATCGCCGTTGGCGTCCTGATGATCACCGGCATTATGCGCGGTGCTGAAACGGCGGGCTGGCATAACTGGGCCATCGGGGATGCGCCGTTTGCAGGCGGGTTTGCCTCGATGATAGGCGTGGCGATGATTGTCGGTTTCTCCTTCCAGGGCACTGAACTGATCGGGGTGGCGGCGGGCGAATCTGAGAATCCGGGCAAGAATATTCCGCGCGCGGTGCGTCAGGTTTTCTGGCGTATTCTGCTGTTCTATATTCTGGCGATTCTGGTGATCAGCCTGATCATTCCTTATACCGATCCGAACCTGCTGCGTAATGAAGTCGGCGATATCTCGGTAAGTCCGTTCACGCTGGTATTCCGTAATGCGGGTCTGTTATCAGCGGCGGCGGTAATGAATGCTGTGATCCTGACGGCGGTACTGTCAGCCGGTAACTCCGGAATGTACGCCTCAACCCGCATGCTGTTTACCCTGGCGAGCGAAGGCAAAGCGCCGCGCATATTCGCTAAGCTGTCGAAAGGGGGTGTGCCGCGTAACGCGCTGTATGCCACCACTATCGTGGCGGCGTTGTGTTTCCTGAGCTCAATGTTTGGTAATCAGACCGTTTACCTGTGGCTGCTGAACACGTCGGGCATGACCGGTTTCATCGCCTGGCTGGGGATTGCGGTCAGCCATTACCGCTTCCGTCGCGGTTATGTCTTACAGGGCCGTGATCTGAAGAGACTGCCTTATCTGTCAGGTTTCTTCCCGTTCGGCCCGGTTTTCGCCTTTGTGTTGTGTCTGATCATTACGCTGGGCCAGAACTATCAGGCATTCCTGAAAGACACCATTGACTGGGGTGGCGTAGCGGCGACTTACATTGGCTTGCCACTGTTCCTGATCATCTGGTTCGGCTACAAGCTGAGCAAAGGCACTAAAGTGGTGAAATACAGCGAAATGGAATTCCCGGATCACGTCGATAAGTAACAGACCCCGATTTCCATGGCATTGAAAAGCGGAGCTCAGGCTCCGCTTTTTCATGCCTGCGATTCACGCCAGGAGACCCATTACGTCATGCTTTGTTACGCCCTTGTTTACTTTGAATGTCTGATAGGTTTTGCAAAACACATTGATAATTATTATCATTTATTTCCTTCCTACGGGAACCCCAGAACATGTTCTCCCGCCGTAAGTTTTAACTTAATGAGATTGAAGCGAAAATGAGTGCAACTACCGAACCCACCCTGAGGGTGAACGTCAACGCCGAAGACAGCGTTATGGGGCGATACCAGAATATCGTGCGCCGCCGTCTGTTAGTTATGCTGATCCTGGTACTGGCGATTGTCGTTTCACTGGTGATTGATTTCATTATGGGGCCTTCGGGGTTATCGCTCGGCACATTGTGGAAAACGCTGTTTGACGCCGCAGCGGCGGATCCGGGCACGCGGGTGATTGTCTGGGATATTCGTCTGCCTTACGCGCTGATGGCGGTGGCAGTTGGTATGTCACTGGGCCTTGCCGGTGCTGAAATGCAGACCATCCTCAATAACCCGCTGGCCAGTCCGTTTACGCTGGGCGTGTCTTCTGCTGCGGCGTTTGGTGCGGCGCTGGCGATTGTGCTTGGCATTGGTATTCCGGGTGTGCCGGATCAATGGTTTATCTCCGCCAACGCCTTCATTTTTGCCTTATTTGCCGCACTGATGCTCGACGGTATCACCCGCTGGACGCGCGTTGCCAGCTCCGGTGTGGTGCTGTTTGGTATCGCGCTGGTCTTTACCTTCAACGCACTGGTTTCGCTGATGCAGTTTATCGCCACCGAAGACACCTTACAGGGGCTGGTTTTCTGGACGATGGGCAGCCTGGCGAGGGCGTCGTGGGTGAAACTCGGCGTGATGGTGTTGGCATTCCTGATTTTATTGCCGTGGTCGATGATGAGCGCGTGGAAACTCACCGCGCTGCGTCTGGGTGAAGATCGTGCCGTCAGTTTTGGTATCGACGTGCGTCGCCTGCGTCTCGGTACGTTACTGCGCATCAGTATTCTTTCCGCACTGGCGGTGGCTTTCGTCGGGCCGATCGGTTTTATCGGGCTGGTGGCACCGCATATCGCCCGCCTGATGTTTGGTGAAGATCACCGTTTCTATCTGCCCGCCAGTGCGCTGATTGGCGCGCTGGTGTTGTCGATGGCGTCGGTAGCCTCTAAAAATCTGGTGCCGGGCGTCATTATTCCTGTCGGTATCGTGACGTCTCTGGTTGGCGTGCCGTTCTTCCTGAGTATTATTCTGCGCCACCGGGGGAACATCTGATGTCTGCGATGTTAGAAACGCGTCCTGAAGATTTACTGAATGCTGCTACGCAGGGCCTGCAAATCCGCGATTTCAACGCCGGATATCCGAAGCGCCGCGTGATCCGCAATCTGAATGTGCCGATGTTGCCACGCGGGAAAATTACCGTTCTGCTCGGGCCAAATGGCAGCGGTAAGTCGACGTTGCTGCGTTCTCTCGCCGGGCTTAACCGTGCGGAAGGGCAGCTGATGCTCGACGGACACGATTTAATGCCGATGCCGTTTGCACGACGTGCAGAGCAGGTGGTGTATCTGCCGCAAACTCTGCCTGCGGGCGTACATCTGCATGTGCTGGAATCCATTATCGTGGCGCAGCGCGCGTCCGGCGGCGGTAAAGGCAAGAATGCGGAAGGTACCGATACAGTGATGGCGCTTTTGCGTCAGTTGGGTATCGAACATCTGGCGCTGAGTTATCTCGATCAGCTTTCCGGTGGTCAGAAGCAACTGGTTGGCCTGGCGCAATCGCTGATCCGCCAGCCGTCATTACTCCTGCTGGACGAACCGCTCAGCGCCCTCGATCTCAACTACCAGTTCCATGTCATGGATCTGGTGCGCAAGGAAACGCAGAAACGCAATATCGTGACAGTGGTTGTGGTGCATGACATCAATATCGCCCTGCGTCATGGCGACCGCGTGCTGATGCTTAAAGACGGTAATCTGATTGCCGATGGCGAGCCGGAAGACGTGATCACTGCCGACAGTCTGGCGCGGGTCTACGGCGTACGCGGCAGAATTGAGCGCTGCTCGCAGGGGACACCGCAGATATTGATCGATGGGTTAGTGGGGAATCCGGAGATTTAACGCGATGTCCTGACAAAAGGCAGACATTACTCAGGCGTTCACCGTTCCGCTCCCTCCCCTGCGA
>NZ_JYDF01000073.1:0-42182 GCF_003263525.1 Rahnella sp. NRRL B-41462
CTTAAACGATCGGCATTAGGCTTAAAAGCCACCTTTTTTATTGTTTACCGCTCAGGATTTTTTCAGAAATGATCGGCTCGATTGAGTTTAAACACCGCCATGCTTTTTGCCAGTAACTGCGCCTGCTCTTCCAGTGAACGTGTGGCCGCTGTCGCCTGTTCCACCAGTGCGGCGTTTTGCTGCGCTACCTGATCCATCTGCGTAATCGCCACGTTCACCTGTTCGATGCCGTGCGTTTGTTCTGTCGTCGCGATGGAAATCTCACGCATCAGGCTGGTCACTCGTGTCACTTCGCTGGAGATTTCCAGCATAGTGTTTGCGGCAGATCTCACCATATCCGAACCTTCAGAAACCCGGCTTTCAGAATCCACAATCAGCTCTTTAATCTCTTTAGCCGATTGCGCACTGCGTTGCGCCAGGCTTCGCACTTCACCCGCCACCACCGCAAAACCACGACCCTGCTCGCCGGCACGTGCGGCTTCGACTGCCGCATTCAGCGCCAGAATATTGGTCTGGAAGGCAATGCCGTCGATGACCGTAATAATGTCGCCGATACGTTTTGAGCTATCGGTGATGCCCTGCATTTTATCCATTACCTGATGGACGACTTCGCTGCCTTTGTTGGCAATGACTGACACGCTTTGCGCCAGTTGATTGGCCTGGTCAGAGTTCGCGGCATTCATGCGCACGGTTGAGGTCAGTTGCTCCATGCTCGCGGCAGTTTCTTCCAGCGATGCAGCGGATTCTTCGGTGCGCTGCGCCAGATGGACGTTACCGGCAGCCAGTTCGCGGGAACCGACATCGATCTGATTCCCGGCATCGCGTACGCGTCCGACAGAAAGCGCCAGCGAATCCTGCATTTGCTTCATCGCTTTCAGTAAACGCCCCATTTCGTTATTACGGGAATCATCAATTTCATGGGTCAGATCGCCTTGGGCGATGTATTCCAGTTGCGCAATGGAGAATGTCAGCGGATGCATGATGATCTTCTGCAAGGCGAACCATGCCAGCACCGCGATAATCAGCGCAATGATGAAGCTGGTGGCAATCACCGTCAGTTGGATACGTGCATTGGCGCGGGCCTGTTCAATGCGGTTGTTGGTATTATCTACGGCATAGGCACGGAAATCCGCCAGCGCTTTATCATAAGCATTGCTGTAAGGCGTGATTTTGTTTTCCAGCACATCGTAATAACCGTCTGCACTTTGCGCCTGAATTGCTGCCAGCAGCGGCACTAAGCCGTTAGCTTTATAGGCATCGTAGGTTTTCTTTACTGCGTCGGATAAATCTCTGCCCTGCTGAGTGTCATCCTGGATGCTGATAAATTTCGCCAGATCGGTATCGGCTTGTTTGATATAACCGCTAATGCGGTCCGCTGTATTTTTCGCATCATCCATCATGCCAATTTCCAGCTGACGTACCGCCACGCCGCTGGCGACACGCGTGCGCAACGAGAAACTGTAGCTGTCGGCCAGTGAACCAAGTTCATCGCCCTGAAGCTGGTTAATTTTTTGCAGTGATGTCGCACTTTGCCGGATGGCATTCGCCCCCAGTACGCTCACCAGCAAGAGAATTAACGTCATAAATACCAGCAGGCCAATCAGACCGGCTTTTACGCTCAACTTATTCAACATACGGTGTTATCCAGCCATTCAGGTGAAAAGGAGATACTTCAGATGGGTAGGGATCAGGTTAATCCTGATTTTTTGTTTGAATATTGTTATCGGCAATCGCTCGAATATCTTGATAAGAAAAGCAAAAACAGGCAGTTACGCGGAAAAGTATCGGATCAGTAAATTTTACTGCCAATACGGAAGATTTAGCCGAGGTTCAACAGCAGGTCATGCCGGAAAATGCGCGCAGACGATTCGACGAAAAGGGCGGGAAATCGCGGGAGAGTTGGCTATAATGTGCGGCACTCTATTCCTGGTTCAATGAAGGAAACCAACAATGAGCTTACTGAATGTCCCGGCGGGCAAAGAACTGCCAGAAGATATCTACGTAGTGATCGAAATTCCTGCAAACGCAGATCCAATCAAGTACGAAGTGGATAAAGATACCGGCGCGCTGTTTGTAGACCGTTTCATGTCTACTGCGATGTTCTATCCGTGCAACTACGGTTACATCAACCACACGCTGTCTCTGGATGGCGACCCGGTTGACGTTCTGGTTCCAACTCCGTACCCGCTGCAACCAGGTTCTGTGATCCGCTGCCGCCCTGTCGGTATGCTGAAAATGACCGACGAAGCCGGTGAAGATGCGAAACTGGTTGCCGTTCCGCACACCAAACTGAGCAAAGAATACGATCACATCAAAGATGTGAACGACCTGCCAGAACTGCTGCGCGGCCAGATCACCCACTTCTTCGAGCAATACAAAGCGCTGGAAAAAGGCAAATGGGTAAAAGTTGACGGTTGGGCTGATGCTGCTGCTGCAAAAGCTGAAATCGTGACCTCTTTCGAACGTGCTAAAAACAAATAAGTTTTCTGCCATTTGAACAAAAAAACACCGCCAGATGGCGGTGTTTTTTTATGTATTAAGCGTTGTCAGACAACGATTATTTTCCGACGACCTTGCTCAGATTACTCACTTACTGCTTCGTTACGCTTAACCCAGTCACCACCCTCAATTCTCGGCACACCATCCAGTGAACGAATGTAGAGGTAAATCCAGGCGCTGCCATAAGGTGTCGAAATCAGCTCACGACGATAATCTTTCGTATTACTTTTCAGCTCATCTAACTCAGCCATGATGGACGAGTTAATGCGGTAAACTTCGCAATAGACTTTGCCTTCCCCTGGTATAACAGCAGGATAGTGACCCAGATTATACAGGGCGTAACCTTCCAGCTCATGATCACCCAACCATTGAGCATTCGTCATCCAATGACTGTTGCCTTGCTTGCGTCGTAAGCTACCGTAAACAATTATTCGCATGTTTATATTCGTATAGTAAAAGTCACATGAATTAAAACTCAAACTGATAGAGCAAATCCAATGCCTGATCGATGCCCGATACAGCCTGCAGGTAAAGCTTGGGCATCAACCGGTAGCGCAGAGTGAGCGTTGCCAGCGAGTCGAATATCCCGACGCCATATTTCACCTGTAAACCCGGTAAAACATAACCACTGACCACGACCTGGGAGCTGTCTCCCACGCCCTGAGTATCCAGCGCCAGATTGCTGACACCGAATGCCTCGCCGATTTTACCCACAAGTTTACCACTTTGTGCAACCCCTAACCCGATAAGAGCGGAAGTCATTGCGCCACTGTCACCGCCGGAGTTGTCTAATCCTTGCCCGCGAAGCAGGTAGGACAAGGCTTCCTGCTGTGACATCGCCGGATCTGAGAATATTTCAAGTTTAGGCGCATCGGCCTCACCGGTAACTCTCAAACCAGCAACCACATCGTTTTCTGTCGCGTCCGGGTTACGGATCGCTTCCAGATTCAGTAGCGGCTGGTCCGCCGGGCCGGAGAACAGCAACTGGCCTTTACGTACAATCAGATCCTGCCCGTAGGCATGGAAGCGCCCGGACGGAATATTAATTTGCCCGTTCAGCCCCAGACCGCGGCTGTCCTGTGCCACTTTCAGCGCACCTTCCAGCCGGGCTTTCAGACCGAAGGCATCGAGACGAACATCTTTACCAATGTTCACCATCAGATTGCTGTTGATCGGAATAGAAGCAGAAGCCGGTGCGATAGGCTGACGCTGGTCGTTGAGCATTACTTCATCCGACGACACGCCCACTGCACTTTCCGGCAATTCTTGCACCGTAATGCGCGCCCACGGAATATCAACGGTTCCGTTAAGCGAGAACAACTGCGGCGTGGCATCAAACACTAAATCCGGTGAAACGTCCAGACGTACCATCGGTGGCACGGAAACCCGCACTTTGTTGCCTCTCGCCGCGATGCGGGCGCGCCAGGCATTAATTTCACTCCAGTCGGCGTTACCGTTCAGCTCAAGCTGACCCTGCGCGGTTTTGATCACCCCTTCCATGATGGATGACATACCGTTGAAATTAATGCCGATATTGGCATCGGTGATATCAAACGGCATAAATTGCGCGTCGAAATCAACACCGGTCAGCGCAAGCCTGCCAAACACCAGCGGTTTCTGTGCGTTACCGCCGAGGCGCAGATTGGCATTCAAAATACCCGAGGCTTTTTCGCCGTCCATCAGCGCGGGTTGCAGCAAGGCCATCGAGATACGGGCAATATTCACATTACCGCTGAGGTTACGTTTTCCCTGCGGATCGGCAATCTGGATGCTGCCGTCAAGCTGACCGTTGTGGGTGATTTTAATCAGCCAGTCGAGACTGGCACGACCGTTGTTCAGCCCGGCGTTCAGATTCAGCGTATCAAACGCCACCGGCAGCGGGCTGCCCTGCACCAGTTGCTGAACTTTCACGCCTTTACCCACCAGTGAAACACTGGCCTGCGGCAGTCCGCCTTCCGCTTTCCAGCTCACATCGGCTTTCCCACTGAACACGCCGCTCAGCTGTGTATCATCGGTCAGGAAAGGTTTGATCATCGCCAGGTCAAAGCGGTTGAGCACCACGCTCGCCTGCCCGCTGGCACCGGCATCAATCGTTTTCGGTACACACAAATCAGCGTCCGGGTTTTGCCAGCAATGCGGGCCAACGGTGATCCGTTGCTCTTTATTAAAGTAATCCAGTGCAATCGAACGGTTCAGTCGCCATTGCCCGACTGGCGTATCAAACAAGGTATTGGTGATGTCGCCTTTCCATTCCTCGGTTGCACGGTCAAAACTGCCGCTCAGCGCCAGACGGCCGGAAACCGGTTTGCCATCGACTTTCAACGTCAGTTCATGCTTTTTCTCGTTACCTTTGGCCTCGAGATTAATGTCAGTGATATCCAGCGCATCCTGTTTAAGCTGCTGAACGCGTACACTAAAATTCCCCTGGATCTGATCGGTAGAGCTGACGTCGCCTTTAATATCCACGCGCCGCACCGTCAGCGCCTGCCATTTAAGGCCCGTCGCTGTTATATCCGCCAGCAGCTTCGGTGCCTTGAGATCACCGCGCAGTTGCAGCATTCCTTTCACTACGCCGCCCAGCCCCGGCAATGCACCGTCAAGATGTGGGGCATCGACTTTAGCGTCGAGATTCCAGGTATCAGCGAGCGTCCCCTTCACATCCAGATTATTGCGCCCCAGTTCAAGATGCAGTTGCGGGATATCCCACTGGCCATAACTGTTGCCGCGCACATTACCCTGCGCTGTGACCGCGTTTTGCTTCACGTTACCGGTCAGATCCAGCACCGGAACCTGAATCTGCCATGTGCCGCCATACAGGCTGCCGCGCGTGGTGATCTTGCCCTGCAATTTCGCCGGCCAGTCAGGATACTGTTTAGCGGTATTAATGCCGGTCAGCTTCAGTTCACTGTTCCAGCTGATGGCTTTACTCCAGTCCACCACGCCGGTCAGGTCGGTATTGCCTTCCAGCGCGGCAAGGCGCAGCAGGCTCAGTTTGAACTGCTCCACGTTGCCTTTACCGTCAAGGGTCAGCGTCGCAGGCGGTATCTGCTCGCCTTTGAAATCTGAACGCAGTGACAGCGCGTAATCGGTCGCTTTACCACTCACGTTAAATTTGAAGCCTTTCACCTGATACTGCGGCGTGCCGGTCAGCGGCCATTGCAGCGCATCGCTGGTAAGTTGCAGATCCAACGGCAAACCGGCTTCCGCCAGCTGAGTTTGCAAGGCCAGCTGAGCACGCACCGGGCCGGAAAGATTGAGGCCAACATCCAGCTTATCGCGCAGCCCGCCCGCGACTTTCAGTTTGATCTTCTCCCCTTTCAGCGGATCGATATTCACGGCGGTATTGAGGGTCATATCGACCGGCCAGTTCTGGTTGAGCGTCGCCTGCCCCATACCATCCACGGAACCCTGTGGCGAGCGCACCATCAGTTTATCCAGTTTTACAATCTGATTTTGCGTACTGGCTTTCAGCTCGAAACGGGTGATCAGCACATCGGTATCGCCGGTGAGACGCAGGTTTTCGGCGAGAATTTGCTGAATATCCAGATCAACCGGCAGACGGAAATCCGGTAACTCAGGCAGCAGCGGTTTAGCAAACAACTCCTGCAATGTTTCACCCAGCGGTTTCTCCGGCACGACCACCGGCGATTGTGCCGGTTTGCCCGTCGCTTTTTCGACGGCTTTGTCCTGCGCGGCCTGCACCACGTCCGGTAACGGGCTGACCGGCGTTTTCGGCAGCGCAATCAGTAATCCGCCGATACGCGTTGGCATCAGCTGAATTGCGCGGCCTTCCCAGTGCGCCCCAGTGCGGAATGACGCCAGCGAAATAGCCCGGTCATCCAGCGTAATATTGATGTTATCCAGCGTCAGCAAACGCAGCGTGATCGGATACGGCGTGCTGAGATTGGTTAGCGGCTCGCTGTTTTCCGGCTCAGGTTGCGCGGCGGCTGGCGTCATTTCTTTGGTATTGACCACCACATTAACGTCTTTCACCCGCAACGCATTGACGCACAGTGCGCTGTTTTTCAGGCAGGAGAAATCGAGGGAAAGGTGAAACTCCCCGGCTTTAACGTCCACACCCGGCATTTCGTAATGCACGCCTTTCAGTGTCAGGTCGCGCCATCCACCTTCGGTACTGGCTATGTTCAGGCCCGGTACGAACCGGTTGGCACCGTTGATCATCAGGTGCAAACCGGTTTGTGTGCCGACCAGAAAGGCCACCAGGCTGATTAACAGCACCAGGAAAATCAGGAATCCCAGGCAGATCTTTTTAAATAAACTCATAATTCCGGACCCAAACCGATGTAAAACTGCAATCCATGCTCATCTTTGTCACCCACCGGAGCGGCAACATCTAATTTCACCGGGCCGATCGGCGAAGCCCAGCGCACACCCACACCCGCGCCGGTTTTAAAATCGTTTTGTGTAATGTCATTAACCGCTTCACCGGAATCGACAAACACGGCGCCCCACCATTTTCCGGTCACGTTGTACTGGTATTCCACCGAACCGGTGCCCAGATAGGACGCACCGGTCAGTTTGCCTTCGTCATCACGTGGAGAAATGGATTTGTATTTGTAACCACGGATACTGCGGTCACCACCGGCGAAGAAGCGCAAGGATGGTGGCACACGTTCGAAGTCATTGGTTTCAATCCACCCCAGATTGCCGCGGAACACAAAACGGTGCTTGTCAGCCAGGGTGCGGATCCAGACGTTTTGCGCCTGAATCACGGCGAAATCGACGTCAGACCCCCAGCTAGTATCGGACACATCAAGAGAGTAGCGCTGAGAATCGCCCCAGGTTGGCATCAGACCGCCGCGCTGACGCGTACGGTTGAGGCTCACACCCGGATAAATCAGCATGGTGGTGTTGGTCACGCTACCCTGCGTAAAGTGATCGAGGCTCCAGCGCAGATTGACCGCATGCTGCCAGCCGCTCGAGAGATCCCAATAACGCGCCAGATTGACGGTGGTGGAATCTGAATTGGTATCGTTCAGGTCTTCACGTTTGAAACCGCCCTGCACCAGGTAATATTGCTCCAGCGGGGATTTCAGCAGCGGAATTTTATAACTGAGATCTAAAGACTGCTCCGGGCCGGAGAGCGTGGTTGAGGTTTCAAAACTCTGACCACGATCGTTAACCCATGGTTTCTTCCAGTTGGCCGTCACCCGCGGGCCAATGTCCGTGGAATAACCGATACCGGTTTCGATGGTATTCTCGGTGCGCGGCGACACCACGGCATTCAGCGGCAGGGTTTTCGTGGCTTTGGCATCAGTAAAATCCGGGGACACGACAACAGAGTTAAACCAGCCGGTAGCAGACAGGCGGCGGTTAAGCTCAGCCAGTTGCGCCGTGGTGTAGTAATCACCCTGATGAAATGGCACCAGATTTTGCAGATATTCATCACGGATCTGCGATCCCTGATAATGCACGTCACCGAAGCGGTAACGCTCGCCGCTGTCAAACTGAATGTCCCAGAACGCTTTGTGCTCGTCTTCGATGACGCCCAGTTGGCTTTTACGCATCGTGGCGTCAAAATAACCTTTGCGCAGGGCAATGCCGGTCAGTGAGCTTTTGAAATTGTCGTACGTCCCGTGGTTTAAAATCGTCCCTACCGCAGGCACATCACGCTGTTTGAGCTGTTCGAATTCATTATCTTTGTCTGCCTGCCCTTCAATCACGACACTCGTGCCAGCGATTTTCACCGGTATCCCTGGTGTCACTTTGGCAATCAACACCGGACGCCCCGGCGGCGGTGTTTCGCGGTAATCAAAATCGATGGTCGGCGAATAATACCCCAGCGGACGTAAACCCTGTTCAATGGCAGCACTGACGCGGGCACGGAACCGTCCGTTAGCCCCGACTTCATCGCTTTGAATGGCTGATAAACGAACGCGGACGTTCCTTTCTAAATCGCCATCCAGGCCTTCCAGTTGCAAACGCACCTTCGCTGCCATGGAAAGTGAGGGGGCCAGCAGTACAAATAACAAACCCAGTTCACGATATCGTGGCACACGCACTCCTGCTAAATTTTACTGTCCTGTTAAAATATCAGATGCCCGCCGGAGATTATCTGCCCATCTTTGGCAGATTCATCTTTTTAAAGTCTGATGAAAGCATTTTAGTGCTAATCCCCTGAAAATGTTCAACGACGAAGCAACGTCCTTCGTATTGTGTGCAAAGACGCAATCAGATACAACTAACACTGACCTGTTGGTCGTTGTTATTCGTACAAACCTTTTGTGACAAACCTCGTTCACTAAAGCAACAACTGGAGTTTTCTGTGGTGCAACTTTCCGATAAAACGCAGTCTGTCACGCAGGCAGAAGCGTTACCTGGCCGTACAACCCCGATGCCGGTGGCAACCCTTCATGCAGTAAGTGGCCACTCAATGACGCATATTCCTGACAACATGGAAGTCGCGATTTTTGCGATGGGCTGCTTCTGGGGCGTAGAGCGTTTGTTCTGGCAACAGGAAGGGGTTTACAGTACGGCAGCCGGTTATAGCGGCGGTTTCACTCCCAACCCGACCTACCGAGAAGTGTGTACCGGCCAGACCGGTCATGCGGAAGTCGTGCGCGTAGTCTTTGACCCGGCGATTATCAGCTACACAAAACTGTTGCAGATTTTCTGGGAAAATCACGACCCGGCGCAGGGTATGCGTCAGGGTGGCGATATTGGCACGCAATATCGCTCCGCGCTGTATGTGCTGAGCGCAGAACAACAGGATCAGGCGCTGGCAAGTCTGGCGAGTTTCCAGCAGGCGATGGACGAAGCGAACGATAAGCGCACTATTACCACGGAAATCACCGAAGCCCTGCCGTTCTATTATGCGGAAGATGAACATCAGCAATATCTGTTCAAAAACCCGGAAGGTTACTGCGGATTAGGCGGCATAGGCGTCTGTCTGCCGCCGCAATAATGCGGGATTTTTAAGCGCTGGCGCAGTCTCAGTGCTGCTGCTATACTATGCGGGTCACAAAAGTGGCCCTTGAAAACTATTTCTGGCAATTATCTTTGTTTTTCATCCTTAACGCTTTTTTCTTCTGAACAGCTTTTTAATGTTTTTTTAAAAAGGGTGTTCTTTAAGCAACAAAAATAATGAGTGCCTTTCTCTGCCGGTTAATTCCGGTGTTAAACGGATAGATTATGTTAAACAGTATTTTACTGATTCTCTTATTAATCGCGATCAGTGCCTTTTTCTCGCTGTCAGAGATATCGCTGGCCGCTTCCCGCAAAATAAAACTCAAACAGTTGGCAGACGAAGGAAACGTCAATGCCTCCCGTGTCATGAAGTTACAGGAAACCCCTGGCCTGTTCTTTACCGTGGTGCAGATTGGCCTCAATGCCGTCGCCATCCTCGGTGGTATCGTGGGTGATGCCGCATTTTCCCCGGCTTTCCGGACCTTTTTTATCCGCTTTATGTCGCCTGAAATGGCGGATCAAATCAGCTTTATCTTTTCGTTCGTGCTGGTCACCAGCCTGTTCATTCTGTTTGCTGACCTGACACCGAAGCGCATCGGTATGATTTCACCTGAGTCGGTTGCCGTCCGTATAGTCAACCCGATGCGTTTCTGTCTGATGATTTGCCGCCCGATGGTGTGGTTCTTCAACGGTATGGCGAACATGATTTTCCGTCTGTTCAAGCTGCCCATGGTGCGTAACGACGACATCACTTCCGACGATATTTATGCCGTCTTTGAAGCCGGTGCGCTGGCGGGCGTACTGCGTAAGCAGGAACATGAACTGATTGAAAATGTGTTCGAGCTGGAATCCCGTACCGTTCCGTCGTCAATGACCTCGCGTGAAAGCGTGATTTATTTTGACCTGCGTGAAAGCGAAGAAAGTATTAAAGAGAAAATCGCCACACACCCGCATTCCAAATTCCTGGTGTGTGACGGTCATATTGATCAGGTCGTCGGTTATGTTGATTCGAAAGATTTACTGAACCGTGTGCTGGGTAATCAGAGCTTAATGTTGAGCAGCGGTGTGCAAATCCGCAATGCGCTGATTGTGCCGGATACGCTGACGCTTTCCGAAGCACTGGAAAGCTTCAAAGCGGCAGGCGAAGACTTTGCCGTGATCCTCAACGAATATGCGCTGGTGGTGGGTATTATCACGCTTAACGACGTGATGACCACGCTGATGGGGGATCTGGTGGGTCAGGGTATGGAAGAACAGATTGTGGCACGTGATGAGCATTCATGGCTGGTTGAAGGCGGTACGCCAATCGAAGACGTGATGCGCGTGCTGCATATCGAAGAATTCCCGCAATCCGGTAACTATGAAACCATCGGCGGCTTCATGATGTTCATGCTGCGCAAGATCCCTAAGCGTACGGATTTTGTGAAATTCTCCGGCTTCAAATTTGAAGTGGTCGATATCGACAGCTATAAGATTGATCAGTTGCTGGTGACGCGTATTGTCGACCAGCCTGCTGCACCGCTGCTGCCAAAAACGCCGCAGGAAATTAAAGACGACAAGAAAGCGCAGGGGTAAGGCGCTTTTTCAAGCGTGGAAAATTCAAACGCCAGAAACACTAACGGCTCCTTCAGGGAGCCGTTTCTTTTTGCGCACGCTGCTATAAAGCAGTGACAACACGCAGGGCACACTTAGCCCATTTCTGCCTGCAAATGCGTAACCTGACGGTTAACTTCAGACATCACGCTAAAGTGGCGCTTATCGCGTACCTTTGGCAACAGGATCTTGCCTTGGTCGAATTCAAAAGCGCCGACGTCCTTGATATACAAACGTCCACGAAACAGTGTCTTAACGTACTTTGCGACTTTCATCGGATTGTAACGCTGGAATATTCTCATTTTTCTATTGTTCTCCGTTAAATCACTGCAGGTACCGGCCACGTCGCAAGGCGACAGATACCGGGACAGAAAAGTGTTTTGCAGTGAAGAGACCTATAACATAGCAGGGCACTCAGGTATTGCCAGTGGATTTAACTGCTTTTACATTGATTTTCAGTATTGTCTTAAACCCTGACATTCAAACACAGTATAACCCTGCTTTATGTGGCAATTTTGTAATCAGCAACACAAATTTAACATACCAACAGGACAGACCACTTAGGGCGTCCTATGATTGGCGTGACTGTTCTTTTGCGCCCCGGAGAATCTATGCTTTTAAGAAGTCTTTTTGTGATCACTTTTATGACATTTTCGCTTTTTGCATCTGCCCACAACTTTACCGTCGGCCAGCGTCTGGCACCGGTCGGGGTGGATGATAAAGGCGAACTGAATGACGTTAAGGATGCATTCAGTTACAGCAAATGGAACAGCGCAAAACTTCCTGGAAAAGTGCGTATTGTGCAGCACATGGCGGGAAGAAGCAGCGCCAAGGCCCTGAACGAACCGCTAATTACGGCGATCAGAGCCGCGAATTTGCCCCATGACCGTTATCAGACCACGACTATCGTCAATACCGACGACGCTATTATCGGTACCGGCATGTTTGTGCGTAAAAGCATAGAAAGCGGCAAACGTGAATTCCCGTGGTCGCAGGTAATTGTCGACAGCAACGGTGCGGTGAAAAAGGCATGGGACCTGCAACCGGAAAGTTCAGCAGTGGTGGTTCTGGATAAACACGGGGTAATTAAATTCGCCAAAGACGGGCAGTTGTCACCGGAGGAAGTCCAGCAGGTGATTACGCTGGTGGATCAGCTGGTAAAAGAATAAAACGTAAAAACCCCGGCGTAAACCGGGGTGTCATATCAGAATAAAGACACTCTGAAGCCCGGATTCAGGAACGATTCGCGTGGCACGTAGTCCAGCGTCTGCCCTTTCCAGTCATGTACCTGCGCACCGGCAGCCAGCGCGACAGCATGACCGGCGCCGGTATCCCAGATATTGGTCGGTCCGAAGCGCGGATAAAGTTGTGCCGCACCTTCCGCCACCAGACAGAATTTCAGCGACGAGCCGATCGCTACCGTCTGATGTTCGCCCAGTTGCGCCAGGTAATCCTGCAATTCAGGGTCATTACTGAAGTGTGAACGACTGACGACCACCAGCGGCGGATGCGCTTCTTTCACTGCAATCTGCTGACGTTCGCCCTGCTCTTCTTTCCAGGCTTTGCCTTCTGCGGCGCTGTACATCACCTTGGTCACCGGCACGTACACCACGCCTAACACCGGGATACCGTCTTCGATCAGTGCAATATTAACGGTGAATTCACCGTTACGTTTCAGGAATTCTTTGGTACCGTCCAGCGGATCAACCAGCCAGTAGCGCGTCCAGTTCTGGCGCTCGCTCCAGCTTTGCGGGTCTTCTTCCGACAGCATCGGCGTTTGCGGATCCAGCGTTTGCAGGCCGGCTTTAATCACGTTGTGCGCTGCAATATCTGCTGCGGTGACCGGCGAATCGTCTTTTTTATGGCGCGCATCAAGCGGTTGTTCACCGTCATACACCGCCATGATCGCGTCACCCGCATCGCGCGCTAACTGACAAATTTGCTCTAACATCGTTTACCTCAGTGCTTTGATTCTCATTTCTCAAGCCTAGTTTTTTTTGCCGCGAATAGCCATCCCGTAATGTGAACACGCCATAAAGCTGTTACATCTCACATTTATCCATGACAACTGATTACATTCTCAGCAAATTTTGAGATACATATCCGGTTTTCTCTTACGGGCATCATCCCTTTCTCTGGAGGCAAGGCAATGAATAAACGTCATCTGACGTTATCCCTGCTGGCGGTACTGACGGCAGCATCCGTTCAGGCGTCACAGGTGGATCTGCGCATTATGGAAACCACGGACCTGCACAGCAACATGATGGACTTCGATTACTACAAAGATAAACCGACCGATAAATTTGGACTGGTGCGCACCGCGAGCCTGATCCATGCGGCACGGAACGAAGTCACCAACTCAGTATTAGTCGATAACGGCGACATCATACAGGGCAGCCCGCTGGGCGATTATATGGCGGCGAAAGGCCTGAAACAGGGCGACGTCCATCCTGTTTATCTGGCGATGAATACACTCGATTATGCGGTCGGTAATCTCGGTAATCACGAATTTAACTACGGTCTGGATTATCTGAAAAAAGCGCTGGCCGGGGCGAAGTTTCCTTACGTAAATGCCAACGTCATTGATGATAAAACCGGTAAGCCGCTGTTCACACCATTCCTGATCACCGATAACGCGGTAAAAGACCGGGAAGGTAAAACCCATAATCTCCGCATCGGCTATATCGGTTTCGTGCCGCCGCAAATCATGGTCTGGGACAAAGCTAATCTGCAAGGCAAAGTCACTGTGGCGGATATCACCGAAACCGCTAAAAAGTGGATCCCCGAAATGCGTAAGCAAGGTGCCGACATCATTGTCGCCATCCCGCACTCTGGTCTTTCCGGCGACCCATACAAAACCATGGCAGAAAACTCGGTGTATTACCTGAGCCAGGTGAAAGGCATCGACGCCATTATGTTCGGCCATGCGCACGCGGTTTTCCCGAGTGAGGAATTCGCCAGCATCAAAGGCGCGGACATCAGACAAGGCACGCTGAATGGTGTTCCTGCCGTGATGCCCGGCATGTGGGGCGACCATCTTGGTGTCGTGGATATGGTGCTGAACAACGACAGTGGCAGCTGGAAAGTCGAAACGGCTAAAGCTGAAGCGCGCCCGATCTACGATAAAGAGCAGAAGAAATCTCTGGCGGCGGAAGATCAGAGTCTGGTGAAAGTGCTCGCCCCTTCTCATGACGCAACACGTAAATTTGTCAGCAAGCCAATCGGCAAATCCACCGACAACATGTACAGCTATCTGGCACTGGTTCAGGACGACCCGACGGTACAAATCGTCAATAATGCGCAGAAAGCCTATACCGAACATTTCATTCAGGGCGACCCGGATTTAGCCGATCTGCCGGTACTTTCTGCTGCTGCACCTTTTAAAGTCGGCGGACGTAAAAACGATCCGGCCAGTTTCGTGGAAGTGGAAAAAGGCGAGCTGACTTTCCGCAATGCGGCAGATTTGTATCTGTATCCGAATACACTGGTGGTGATGAAAGTCACCGGACAGGAAGTCAAAGACTGGCTGGAATGTTCTGCCGGACAGTTTAATCAAATCGATATTCACAGCACCAAACCACAACCGCTGATCAACTGGGATGGCTTCCGTACTTATAATTTTGACGTTATCGACGGCGTGAAATATGAAGTTGATGTCAGCCAGCCGGCAAAATTCGATGGTGAATGCGCACTGATTAATAAAGATGCAGAACGCATTAAAAACCTGACCTACAACGGTAAGCCGATAGACCTGAAAGCCACCTTCCTGGTCGCCACGAATAATTACCGGGCTTACGGCGGAAAATTCGCGGGCACCGGCGATAAACACATTGCTTTCGCGTCACCGGATGAAAACCGTTCCGTGGTTGCGGCGTACATCAGTGCCGAAACCAAAAAAGCAGGCGCGGTCACGCCAACGGCGGACAACAACTGGAAGCTGGCGAAAATTGCAGCACCGCAACCGCTGGATATCCGTTTCGAAACGTCTCCTGGCGACAAAGCGGCGGCCTTTATTCAGTCTCACGCGCAATACCCGATGACGGCCAAAGGCACCGACGCCATAGGTTTTCAGATTTATCAGGTCGATTTGCAAAAATAATGCCCTGTCAAACGCCCCGCCTGGGGCGTTTTTTCTTTCTGTACTTCCTTTGAGCTATAGCCGCGCCTTAAACATGTATTTATAATACATGTTATAAATTCTTTCATTTAACGAGGCTTCATCATGGACTATCGCGACCAACCCCTTGGCGCTCTGGCTGTTGCCATTCCGCGCGCTACCCGTCTGTTCCGTCAGTACGATCTCGATTTCTGCTGTGGCGGTAAACAAACCCTGCTGCGCGCCGTCACCAAAAAAGAGCTGGATATTGATCTTATCGAACAGCAGATTGCTGAAATTGCCCGGCTGCCGGATACCTCCACTGACTGGAAAACCGCACCGCTGGCGCAAATCATCGATTTTATTATTCCTCGCTACCATGACCGCCACCGTCAGGAGCTGCCTGAACTGGTTCTGATGGCAGAGAAAGTGGAACGGGTACACGGTGACAAATTGCCTTGTCCCCATGGTCTGGCGGTTCAGCTGCAACTGATTCTGGAAGAACTGACCAGCCACATGATGAAAGAAGAACAGATCCTGTTCCCGATGATCCGCGGCGGAATGGGCCGTCAGGCTGCCGGTCCGATTTCAGTCATGGAACGTGAGCACGATGATGCGGGGCAGATTCTTGAAGAGATTAAACGTCTGACCAATAACGTGACGCCGCCGGAAGGGGCGTGTGTGACCTGGCGGGCGCTGTACGCCGGGATCAACGAATTCATCACCGACCTGATGGAGCATATCCATCTGGAAAACAACCTGTTGTTCCCGCGCGCGCTGCGTGGCGAATAATTCAGGTTTCAGAGGTAAAAAAGGGCGCATATGCGCCCTTTCTTGTTTCTGCTATCCGGAAGGAATTACAGAATTTCCAACAGCTCAACTTCGAAGATCAGCGCGCTGTATGGAGGGATGGAAGCCCCCGCGCCACGTTCGCCGTAAGCCAGGTTATGCGGGATATACAGCTCCCACTTAGAACCGACAGGCATCAGGGTCAGTGCTTCGATCCAGCCCGCGATCACGCCATTGACCGGGAATTCAGCCGGCTCGCCACGCTGTACGGAGCTGTCAAACACGGTACCGTCGATCAGTTTACCGGTGTAATGAACACGTACGCGATCCTGACGGCCCGGAATGGTGCCTTCGCCCTGGGTGATGACAGAGAATTGCAGACCAGACTCGGTGCTGCTCACGCCTTCGCGCTGTGCATTTGCAGCCAGGAATTCCTGACCCTGAACAGCCAGAGCTTCCTGGCGTTCACGACGAACAGCATCAGCACGTTCGTGGACTTCACGCAGTGCGCGGTGAACCACATCAACAGGAACGGCTGGCGTATTCCCTTCCAGCGCGTCGCGTAAGCCTGCCAGCAGTGCGTCAGGCTCTAAACCCTGCAAACCTGATTCCTGCAACTGTTGACCGACCTGCAGGCCGATACCGTAACTTGCCTGCGCTTCTACGCTGTCAAATGAAGGGGTAGTCATGAAATTTCCTTAGCTCTTAAAAATGTCGAACGCGCAGCATAGCAGCGCAAGGCTTTTGGGTAAAATTCTCTGTGAGGCAACATGACGGCAGGCGCAGTTCCTTTCCCTTTTCGGTAAATTTTTCGCATTTGACGCCATTCACGACATCGTTCGGGTGATATTTGTGCTTTGTCCCTTTCCGCATCAAGCAGTTAAACGGCTATACTAGGCAGCAACAGGCAGTCGACATTACGACAGTTAACAAGAGAGGTCGTCATGGGCAGAATCCCGCCCAGGAGAAGGAAAGCCATCCGTATTTATCAACCCATGTTGAGATCCTGGATTGCCATTATGAAAAGGCCGATGCGAGACACCACAGCACCGCAGAGTGAAAGCGAGAGTGAAATCACTTCTGCAGAAACGGAAACCGGTACTTCTTCCGCCGCCCGGGGCAAAACGCTGCTGAGCAAAATCTGGCACATGAGCGACGATTTCCACTGGTTGTCGCCCCTGCCGTATGCGCACCGCCGCGGCATTATTCTGGCTGTGCTGGTCATCCTGCTGGCATTACTGTGGCCCTATACGCCAGAAAACACCTATGCGCCGTCGCAACCGCAACAACCGGCAAGTATCCCGATGCAGGCCGATTTGCGTAACGATCAGGGCCGCACAACGCAAATGGCGCAGCCTGAGCCTGTTCAGCCGCAGAGTAATGACAACAGCGGCACGTGGCGCAGTTATCAGGTGCAGTCGGGTCAGACGCTGGCGCAGTTGTTCCGCGATAATAATATGGCAGTAAATGACGTATTTTCGATGGCACGGGTAGAAGGGGCGGACAAACCACTGAGTACCCTGAAAACCGGGCAGGAAGTGAAGATACAGCGTGATGCGCAGGGGATGGTCATGGCCCTGCAAGTGACAACGGATCAAAATGTTACCGTGACGTTTACCCGTCAGCCGGACGGCAGTTTCCAGCGCGGTAACTGATCGGCTTCTTATCTTTGCATTGTTCATCATGCAGAAAAGCAAAACGCCGGCACATGGCCGGCGTTTCACAGGTTAACTTCAGCGCTATTACGCTTCAGCAACCACAACTACGTTCAGTTTAGCGAATACGTCGCTGTGTACCTGGAACTCAACTTCGTGTTCACCAGTGGTACGCAGAACGCCATTCGGCAAACGAACTTCGCTTTTAGCAACTTCAACGCCAGCAGCAGTTACTGCATCAGCAATATCGCGAGTACCGATAGAGCCGAACAGTTTGCCTTCGTCGCCTGATTTAGACGCGATGGTTACTGAACCCAGTTCGTTGATTTTAGTTGCGCGAGCTTCAGCAGCGTTCAGAACGTCAGCCAGTTTGGCTTCCAGTTCTGCACGACGTGCTTCGAAGAACTCAACGTTTTTCTTGGTAGCAGGAACAGCTTTGCCCTGTGGTACCAGGAAGTTACGAGCGTAGCCCGCTTTAACGTTAACTTGATCACCCAGGCTGCCCAGGTTTGCTACTTTATCAAGCAGAATAACTTGCATTACTTTATCCTCTCAAAGTCGTTAATAGACAGTGGCCGATTACTGATGACGATCAGTGTATGGCAACAATGAAAGGTAGCGAGCGCGCTTGATGCAACGAGCGAGCTGACGCTGGTATTTTGCACGAGTACCGGTAATACGGCTCGGGACAATTTTACCGCTTTCGGTAATGTAGTTTTTCAGTGTAGCGATGTCTTTGTAATCAATCTCTACAACGCCTTCCGCGGTGAAACGGCAGAACTTGCGACGACGGAAATAACGTGCCATTAGGCTAGTCTCCAGAATCTATCAAATCAATCTGCTCGGCATGTAACACCACTTTATTCAGACCATTGCGCCCTTGATGGCAGCTAATGAATCCGGTCACAGTGAGTTGCGTGCCGACCGTTATACTGTGAGTTAATGCTTGTGACGCTTGTCCACTGACAACCACGGGCATTCTGCACCATGCTTGTCGGTTAAATCCGGCTTCCTGCTGCGACGATTTGTGCTCTAGCACAAACTGGCAGTGTGGAATGCCCGAAGGACTGACTTTACGAATGGGGGTCTTGCACACAGTGCCCGACAACACCAGACGATTCGCCGTCACGGCAATTACTCTTCAGAATCCCCAGCTTCAGCATCATCGTTAGCTTCAGCAAAGTCTTCGCGGCGATCACGACGCTCGTCTTTTGCTTTAACCATTGGAGATGCTTCAGTTACCGCGTGTTTAGTACGCATAACCATGCTACGGATAACGGCGTCGTTGAAGCGGAAGTTAGTTTCCAGCTCATCGATCGCTTCCTGCGGAGCTTCAACGTTCAGCAGAACGTAGTGGGCTTTGTGCAGTTTGTTGATCGGGTAAGCCAGTTGACGGCGGCCCCAGTCTTCCAGACGGTGAATCTGACCAGCTGCGTTAGTGATTACTGCACTGTAACGCTCGATCATGCCCGGAACCTGTTCGCTTTGGTCAGGGTGAACCATAAAAACGATTTCGTAATGACGCATCGAATTGCTCCTTACGGATTATTCAGCCTCCTGTCAGGGTCAACCGCGGCCCATGGAAGCAAGGAACGTGTTTGTGTGCGGTCGAAAAAATGACGCGCAATTATATGTACAGCCTGTGGGAAACTCAAGGAGAAAGGCAGATTAATTTCTCTACAGCTTTGCAGTGAAGAATGCCGTGACTTCTGCCAGCGCATGAACCGAGACTTTATGCTTCGCGCCAGCTTCAGAAATAAAGGTCAGATTATCATCTGCACCGCTTTCAGCCAGTTCCTGCCGCAAGCGCTGGCTTTCAGCAAAAGGCACCACATCATCTTCTTCACCGTGCCAGACAAACAACGGAATATCTGCGATTAACGCCGCTTTCCCGGTGAAATCCAGACTCAGCAAAGGCGCGATTTCGCGTTCAAATACGTCACGCTGCACAATGCCACCGGCGTTGTAAGCTGGAAAAAGGTGGTGAGATAAACGCGCGAAATAACCAGAGCCCATCAGGTTAGCCGCCGCTTTAATCCATGGGAATTTGATCAGCGCCGCCATGGTGGTCATGCCCCCCATCGAAACGCCAGCGACGCCTAAACGCTGCGGATCCGCCAGACCGCGTCCGACAAACTCGTCTTTCAGACACGCCAGTTCATCAATGTTGTTCTGCAAAATGCTCCAGAAATTCGCCAGACATCGCGCTTCGTCGTTTTCTGCGCGCGCACCGTGCATTAATGCATCAGGCAATATCACGCGAAAACCCGCCTTTGCCAGCGTGTAGCCGAAATATGAGTAAATCTCTTTGGAAGACAGAAAACCATGATAGAAAAAAATCGTCGGAAGTTGCTGCTGATACTGTCCGGCGGGCACGGCATGAATGATCTGGATCCCTTCAATATTTTCTTCGTACATCTCAACCATCGTGCTTTCCCCTGTGCATTTAGAAAAAATGTCGGCCTCTGTGAGTTTTGACATTCTACGGGTCTGCAAAACGGCGACCACAACCTTTTTCGTATGATTTATAACCCGTTATTCAAAATCCGCATTTTTCAGTTGGCTGACCTTAATTCAAATTCACACATTTATATTTATTTCATTGATTCAGATCAATTTTACATGAAATAAATAGTTACATTTGATCGTTAATCCTTTCCCGTTCTCCGCCGTTAGTGCGCTATCAGAAGCTAACGGGAAAAACCCATGAAAACGGCATCAAAACGCTCATTTCGACGGTGGAGCATTGGCGCAAAACTGGCCAGCATCGCCTCCCTGCTGGTCGGTTCCTTATTTATTATTTTCACTTTGTCACTGACTCACTCCGCCGGAAAGCAGGTCAATGAACTGGCCGTTAACGCCATTTCCGAGCAGGTGACCGGGGTGGTAGACATGATTGAAATGTACAATGCCAGCCTGAATGCGGAAGTGGACAGTTATACGCGTCTGTTCAGCCATTTTCTGCCATCGGATTTCGAACTTGATACTACCAGCCCGATGATGGTGGGCGATCAGTCAGCACCTGTCATAAAAGCAGGCGGTACGCCACTGAATCTGGATAGCAAAATCCCCGATGATTTTCTGGCGCGCACCGGCGCAATTTCCACCGTGTTCGCCCGCCGCGGCGATGACTTTATCCGCGTAACCACGTCCCTGAAAAAACAGGACGGCACCCGCGCCATCGGCACCTTGCTCGACAGTAGCAGCCCCGCTTATGCGCAAATTATGGCAGGGCAACCTTTCAGCGGGCTGGCAACGCTGTTCGGCAAAAAATACATCACCAAATATCAGCCGGTGCGCGATGCACAGGGCAGCGTCATTGGGATTTTGTTCGTGGGTGTCGATATCACCCAGGAATATGCCGACATGCGTCAGAAAATCCTGTCCAAACGCATTGGCGAGAAAGGCTATTTCTTTGTGCTGAACAGCGCACCCGGTAAAGATCTCGGTAAATATCTGGTGCATTTCACTGATGAAGGAAAAACGCCAGCGTGGCCTGAAGGCGAACTGCAGCAGGTCATGTCACAGCCAAAAGGCCAGCGTGAATACACTGACGCAACCAGCCAGCATCAGCAATTCATGGTATATGCGAATGTGCCGGCCTGGCATTGGGTGGTGGTCGGCAGTACCGATAAAAACAGTCTGATGGAACAGGTCAACAGCACGCGTAATCACTTCCTGATGGTGAGCCTGCTGGCGCTGGCATGTTTCGCTGCACTGTTTATCTGGCTGACGCGCAAGCTGGTCAGCCGCCCGCTGAGCGACGTCGTGAGTATTGCACAACAATATGCCAGCGGTGACCTGCGCGCGCGGGCTGAAACCCAGCGTGTTGATGAAATTGGTGCCCTGATGCATGCGATCGACGGCATCGGCCACGGGCTGGAAAAAATTGTCGGTGAAGTCCGGCAGGTTTCCTCTGAAATTATGATGAATACGCAAGGACTTGCGCACGACAGCGAGCAGATTAATCATCAGATCGGCACGCAAGCCAGCAGTCTGGAAGAAACCTCAGCCAGCATGGAGCAGATCACCGCTACCGTACAGAACACGGCGGACAATGCCACACAGGCCACTCAACTGGTGCAACAGACCGACAAAGCGGCCACTGTCGGTGCTGATGCAGTAAATCAGTCGGTTGAGAGCATGGAGGCCATTAAGCACGCCTCAACGCGTATCGCGGATATCACGACCGTCATCGAGGGCATCGCCTTCCAGACCAATATTCTGGCCCTTAACGCCGCCGTAGAAGCCGCCAGAGCCGGTGAGCACGGGCGCGGATTCGCGGTTGTCGCTGCAGAAGTCCGGGCGCTGGCACAGCGCAGTTCAAATGCGGTGAAGGAGATTGAAAATCTGGTCGCGGATTCCCTGAGCAAAGTCGAGGACGGCCACCAGAGCGCAGCCAAAACGCAGGTAAACATGAACGATATTTTGCAGGGTATTCGCCAGGTCAAAGTGCTGATGAGCGATATCGATCTGGCCTCGCACGAGCAGTCGTCCGGTATTTCACAGGTAAACATTGCCATTATGCAGATTGGTAAAGCGACGCAGGAGAACGCCACGCTGGTGGAGAATTCACAGCAAACTGCGGCGGCGCTCAGCGAACAAGGCCGCCATCTCTCACAACTGGTCAGCGTCTTTAAAATTTCCGAACGGTAAGACGTGAATTGCGCGGCAATATACACCGCGCGGACTCGCCAGCACACCGGTGAAAGGGCTACACTTCAGGGTATCGCCCTTTTACCGGATATCACGATGAAATCCCTCCGAATCTCCGCTGCGCTGTTGTTACTGGTTGCGCTAAGCGGTTGCAGTAATCTGATGCAAACCACCCCGGTTCCGCCACCTGCCGTGACAACCAAAGCGCAGGAAATTACCCGTGCGCAGACTTCCACTCTCACCAAAATTGGCAGCATCACGGTCGATGTGATTGGCAGTCCGATGGATGCAGAAGCAGAAGTGCAGCGCCGCGCCGATGCGGCGGGTGCGCATTACTACGTGATCATGTTTAACAGCGAAACTATTATTCCCGGCCGCTGGTATTCACAGGCCACACTCTACCGCTGATTATTCAGCGCCGATCGCCCGGTTAAGCAACAACTGGCACAAACGTTCCGGCAACAGCGTTTCTCCACGCGGATCAAGCACCATACGGCACCACGCGTCTGCTAGCGGTGGCGACGCAAACTCCAGCATTTGCGTCGCGGTCAGCAGGTTAAATAGCTGACCGGTAAGCCAGCGACCCTGCGCTTCTTCCGGCCTGCGCAACCGTTGTAAAAACTGGCGCGACGCCCGGTCAAAGACGCGGTTTTGTCCGCGCGCCTGATGCAAAATCTGCTGAACCATTTCCGCGCTGGCAGGCAGTTTTTTCAGCGTGCGCAGCACATCAAGACACATAACGTTTCCCGATCCTTCCCAGATACTGTTGACCGGCATTTCGCGGTACAAACGCGGCAACTCGCTGTCTTCGCAATAGCCAATCCCTCCCAGCACTTCCATCGCCTCTGCCACAAACGGCATCCCCTGGCGGCACACTTCGAACTTTGCAGCGGGCGTCAGCAGGCGGCATAACAATTGTTCCGCCGGATTACCCTGCGCATCCGACGCCGCGGCCAGACGCATCAGCAACATCGTCTGCCCTTCCAGCAACAGCGCCATGCGGCTCAGCGTCTGGCGCATCAGTGGTTGTTCGATAAGAGGTTTACCAAAAACCTGCCGCTGGAAGGCGTGGTACAGCGCAACCGACAACGCCCGGCGCATCATAGCGTGGCTTCCCAGCGCGCAGTCAAAGCGCGTATGACCGCCCATTTTCAGGATATGGCGGACGCCCTCGCCTTCTTCGCCCAGCAGCCAGCCGGTGGCATTCTGAAACTCCACTTCGCTGCTGGCGTTCGAACGGTTACCCAATTTGTCTTTCAGGCGTTCGATGCGGATCGCATTGCGCGTTCCGTCTGGCAATACGCGCGGCAGAAAGAAGCAGGACAGTCCGCCATCAGTCTGCGCCAGCACCAGATGCGCATCGCTTTGCGGCACGGAGAAGAACCATTTGTGGCCCACCAGATGATAAGGTTTTCCGCTGCCGCGTCCTTCCAGCGCCGTCGCCCGCGTGGTGTTGCTGAGCACGTCAGAGCCGCCCTGTTTTTCCGTCATGCCCATGCCGATCAGCACGCCTTTCTTCTGATCGCCGGATTGCAGATGCGGATCATAACGGTCAGATAACAGCGGTTTCATCCAGCCACTGAACTCCGGCGGCAGATATTTTTGCAGCAACGGGATCGCGCCAAATGTCATCGTCACCGGGCATAACGTCCCCGCTTCAACCTGACCGTGAAGAATAAAACGCGCCGCACGCGCCACCACCGAACCGATACGCGCATCTTCCTGCCAGGGTAAATTGTGCACGCGGTTGGCGATCAACCCTTGCATCAGCAGATGCCACGCAGGATGGAAACGCACGTCATCAAGACGTTCACCGGTGGTGTCATAACGCAAAAGATCGGGCGGATTGGTATTCGCCAGCCTTCCCAGCTCCAGCGATTCTGCAGAACCTAACTGCTGCCCGAGGGACGCCAGGACATCGGCATCCCAGCCCGCCTGCTGGCGGGAAACCGCTTCGCGCAACGGGGTGTCGGAAAGGAATAAATTGCTGTTACTCAGTGGTTTGGGTTGATTGAAAACCCGGTGTGTTTCCCAGTCCATCGCCTGCTCCCTGTTAAAAGGATATGGCGTAAGTATGGTAAAAAACGGGGAATTAACAGGCGGACAGATCACAAAGGCAGAAATGCAAACGGGAGCCCTGAGGCTCCCGTTTAATCAGCGGATCAATAAACGACAATCAGCTTTTCTTCAGGCCGCGCTGACGTACCGCTTCGAACAGGCAAACACCGGTGGCTACGGAAACATTCAGGGAAGAGACGCTCCCCGCCATCGGGATGCTGATCAGTTCGTCGCAATGTTCGCGGGTCAGACGGCGCATACCTTCGCCTTCTGCGCCCATCACCAGCGCCATCGGGCCGGTCATTTTACTCTGGAACAGGTCATGATCCGCTTCACCGGCCGTGCCGACGATCCAGACATTATGTTCCTGCAATACGCGCAACGTACGCGCCAGATTGGTCACGTTGATCAACGGCACGTTTTCAGCGGCGCCGCTGGCAACTTTTTTGGCGGTGGCGTTCAGTTTCGCGGAACGGTCGCGCGGAACAATCACCGCGTGAACACCCGCCGCATCCGCGGTACGCAGACAGGCACCCAGGTTATGTGGATCCGTTACGCCATCCAGCACCAGCAGGAACGGACAATCGAGGCTTTCCAGCAACGCAGGCAGGTCATTTTCCTGATACTGGCGCCCTTCGCGCACACGCGCAATAATCCCCTGATGCACAGCACCTTCGGATTTCTCATCCAGCCACTGGCGGCTCGCCACCTGGATCACGATACCGCTGGCTTCCAGCTCGTCGATCAGCGGCTTCAGGCGTTTATCGTCACGGCCTTTCAGGATAAAGACTTCCAGAAAGCGTTGCGGATCGTTGTCGAGTAAGGCTTTAACGGAGTGAATACCGTAGATAATTTCGCTCATGATGCTCTTTAAAATAGACTTGCGGACAGCAAGCTGTCCGCAATTTAGTAAGGTTACAGACGATTCTATCATAGAAGAATCGTCAGAAAGGACTAGCTGTCAGACTGCTTTTTCTTCGCGCGCTTGGCTCTGGTGGCCGCCGCAATTTTTGCAGTTTTGTCAGAAGGCTTTTTGGCTTTCTTCGGTTTACCGTCTTTACTCACAGCACTGACCGCTTTCTCTTTCTTCGGTTTGGCTGGTTTTGCGTCATCTTTGCGGAACGCGCTGTCCGGCTCAAAATTCACGTTTTTCTTAGCAGTACGGCGACGGCCAGCATTAGCTGGCGCGGCAGAACGCATGGTACGTTCGCCACCTTTTTTGGCGCGGTCACGTGCGGTTTTGCCTTCACCCCGTGCTTTGCGGGTGCTTGAAACCAGCGCAAAATCGATTTTACGTTCGTCCATATGCACGGCTTCAACACGAATTTCTACCGTATCGCCCAGGCGATAAACCGCACCGGAGGATTCACCCACCAGACGCTGACCGATGTTATCGTAACGGTAATAATCATTGTCGAGCGATGACACGTGCACCAGGCCGTCGATGAACAAATCGTTGAGGCGGACGAAGAAGCCGAAGCCGGTGACACTGGCGATAATGCCGGTGAAGACTTCACCCACATGATCCTGCATGAAGTCGCACTTCAGCCAGTCCGCCACGTTGCGGGTGGCTTCGTCCGCGCGGCGTTCTGCCATCGAACAATGCTCGCCGAGCTGCAACATATCTTCGTAATCACTGTGCCAGCCGCCGGTTGGCGTCCAGCGATCTTTCAACGTGCCGTGCTCTTTCGCCAGCAGATACTTGATCGCGCGGTGCAATGCCAGATCCGGATAACGACGGATTGGCGACGTAAAATGCCCGTAAGAAGGCAATGCCAGACCAAAGTGGCCACGGTTTTCCGGATCGTAAATCGCCTGTTTCATTGAACGCAGCAACATAGTTTGCAGCATTTCGCGGTCAGGACGATCGGCCAGTTCATCCATGATCTGAGCATAATCTTTCGGCTCAGGTTTCATGCCGCCGCCCATCACCAGACCCAATTCACCCAGCACGCTTTTCAGCGCGGAGATATGGTCATCGCTTGGACGGTCATGCACGCGGAACAGCGCCGGTTCGTTATGTTTTTCAACAAAACGCGCCGCAGCAATGTTCGCCATGATCATGCACTCTTCGATCAGTTTGTGGGCATCGTTACGTACGGTCGGTTCGACACGTTCGATACGACGCTCAGCATTGAAGATAAATTTCGCTTCTTCGGTTTCGAACGCGATACCGCCACGTTCTGCACGCGCCTGATCCAGCACTTTGTACATGGTGTGCAGTTCAAGCAGATGCTTAACCAGCGGCGAATATTGCTCGCGCAGTTCCGGATCGCCTTCGATGATGCGCCAGACTTTGTTGTATGTCAGACGCGCGTGAGAGCTCATCACGGCTTCGTAGAATTTAGAGCTGGTCAGTTTGCCCTGCGCGGAGATAGTCATCTCACAGACCATACACAGGCGGTCTACCTGCGGGTTCAGCGAACACAGGCCATTAGACAGCACTTCCGGCAGCATCGGCACAACCTGTGACGGGAAATACACCGACGTAGCGCGGCTGCGGGCTTCATCGTCCAGCGCGGTGCCGTGACGGACGTAATAGCTCACGTCGGCGATTGCCACCCACAGGCGCCAGCCACCACCACGTTTTTTCTCACAGTACACGGCGTCATCGAAGTCACGGGCATCTTCACCATCAATGGTGACCAGCGGCAGACTGCGTAAATCCACGCGACCTTTTTTCGCTTCTTCCGGCACCTGTTCGCTCAGGTCTTCGACCTGTTTGAGAACCTGTGGCGGCCAGACATGCGGGATTTCATGGGTGCGCAGGGCGATATCTACCGCCATGCTGGTGCCCATTTTATCGCCGAGGACTTCAACGATTTTACCGACCGCTTTGGTACGGCGGGTCGGACGCTGTGTCAGCTCGACCACCACCATATATCCCATGCGTGCGCCGTTAATGGCATCGGCCGGGATCAGAATATCAAAGCTCAGACGACTGTCGTCGGGTACCACAAAACCGGCACCCGCATCGGTAAAGTAACGGCCCACAATCTGGCTCATTTTAGGCACCAGAACACGCACGATGCGCGCTTCACGGCGGCCTTTACGGTCGGTTCCAACTGGTTGTGCCAGGACCACGTCACCGTGGATGCACATTTTCATTTGTTCAGCAGACAAATACACATCGTCTTTCTTCACGCCTTCCAGGCGCAGGAAACCGTAACCATCACGATGGCCGATAACCGTGCCTTTCAGCAAGTCCAGACGCTCCGGCAGCGCGTAGCACTGGCGGCGGGTAAAGACTAACTGGCCGTCACGCTCCATGGCGCGCAAACGGCGACGCAGGGCTTCCAGCGCTTCTTCTCCGGAAAGATTCAGTTCGTTACCAATTTCTTCCCGGCTGGCTGGGGTTTCACGTTTCGCGAGATGTTCCAGAATAAATTCACGGCTGGGAATAGGTGATTCGTATTTTTCTGCTTCTCGTTCCAGGAATGGATCTTGTGACATAGCGGTTCCTCCGTTGTCATCAGCAGTTTGTTGAAAGTCTTTCATTCAACAAGCAATAATTTATAGAGCGTTGAGTTGTCTTTGACCATATCGGCCAGAGTGTACTGATTCAGCTCATCAAGAAAATGTTCTACAGCAGTGTGCAGGACTTGTTTTAGTCGGCATGCAGGCGTGATGTGACAAAAGTCGCTGGCGCAATTGACCAGCGAAAGAGGTTCCAGTTCGCGCACCACGTCGCCAATGCGAATGGTCTCTGCGGGCTTGCCCAGTTTAATACCTCCGTTCTTTCCGCGAACGGCAGTGACCAGACCAGCACGGCTCAACTGATTAATGATTTTCACCATGTGGTTGCGCGATACACCGTAAACCTCGGTGACCTGCGAAATGTTGGTCATCTGATCGTCAGGCAACGAAGCCATATAAATCAACGCTCTCAAACCATAATCAGTAAAACTCGTTAACTGCACACATACCTCTGGGTAGCTATTACCCGGTCTTTCCACACCAGCAATGACAACAGGGTGAAGATGATTGTTTATTATGACACTTTGATGATAAACCAGCCGCGAACTTTGCAGCTAATCATTTAGATAGTGGATGGTTTATGGAAAGTAAACAAGTGAAGGGATTCAGAAAAAAATAAACCGGGCAATTTTGCCCGGTTATGACGTTTTTACACAATCAGCTCTGACTGTTATGCATCAAACGGGTCACGCAGAATCATCGTTTCGCTACGATCCGGGCCAGTAGAGATAATATCAACCGGCACTTCAGTCAGCTCTTCGATACGCTTGATATAGTTAAGCGCTGCCTGCGGCAGGTTTTCGACTTCTTTCACCCCAAAGGTGGTTTCGGTCCAGCCGGGCATGATTTCGTAGATTGGCTCGATACCTTCCCAGCCTTCAGCAGCCAGCGGTGTAGTCGTCATTTCACGGCCATCAGGCATGCGGTAACCGACACACAGCTTCACTTCTTTCAGACCGTCCAGCACATCCAGTTTAGTCAGACAAAAACCAGACAGGGAGTTGATCTGCACAGAGCGGCGAACCGCCACGATGTCCAGCCAGCCACAACGACGGCTACGGCCAGTGGTCGCGCCAAACTCGTTACCTTGCTTGCGCAGGAACTCGCCGGTTTCATCAAACAGTTCAGTCGGGAACGGACCTGCACCCACGCGGGTAGAGTAGGCTTTCACGATGCCGAGCACATAATCAACATAACGTGGACCAATACCTGAACCGGTAGCGACGCCGCCAGCAGTGGTGTTGGAAGAGGTTACGTACGGATAAGTCCCGTGGTCGATGTCCAGAAGCGTGCCTTGCGCGCCTTCGAACATGATCAGATCGCCACGCTTACGCGCGCCATCCAGCAGCTCAGAGACGTCAACAACCATTGCGGTCAGGATGTCGGCAATCGCCATCACATCATCCAACGTTTTCTGGAAATCAACGGCTTCTACTTTGTAGTAGTTCACCAGCTGGAAGTTATGATATTCGATGATTTCTTTCAGCTTGATAGCGAAAGTTTCTTTGTTGAAGAGATCGCCTACGCGCAGACCGCGACGGGCTACTTTATCTTCATAAGCCGGGCCGATGCCACGACCGGTGGTGCCGATCGCTTTATCGCCACGCGCTTTTTCGCGCGCCATGTCGAGTGCGACATGATAAGGCAGGATCAGCGGGCAAGCTTCAGACAGTAACAGACGTTCGCGTACAGGGATGCCACGAGCTTCAAGTTCGCCCATTTCTTTCATCAACGCGTCAGGCGCCAGTACAACACCGTTGCCGATGATGCTGGTCACGTTTTCACGCAGAATGCCAGAAGGAATTAAATGAAGAACGGTTTTTTCACCGTTGATAACCAGAGTGTGACCGGCGTTGTGACCGCCCTGATAGCGCACAACATATTTAGCCCGTTCAGTAAGCAGGTCTACGACCTTGCCTTTTCCTTCATCACCCCATTGAGTGCCGAGTACGACGACGTTCTTACCCATCTCAAGAATCACCAGGTTGCTTAAAAAAGGATTCTAACATCTCATTCTGTGCTTTCCAGCACTTTTAGCACACGTTTGCGGGAAAAATTTTAATTGCGTGCTACCGGTCTCAGCGAGACGTGACAAGCCCGGCGTAACAAACCCTCATCCACCCAGACGACTACGCAACATGTAGTAAATTACGAAGCCTGCGACCACAAGACCCCCACCAAAACGGCGTAAAACCGTGTCCGGAAGATTCGCCAGCGAGAGGATCATTTTTCGCCATGTTTTTGGATAAAGCATCGGCCCCAGGCCTTCAAGAACCAAAACTAATGCCAGCGCCAGCCAGATTGTCGCATTCATGATGAATCGTTCTCATTGCACCCCTTCCCTAAAAGAAAGAAGGATTTCAGAAAAGACAAAAGGCCCCTGAAGGGCCTTTTGGAAATTGCAGAAGCAATTATTTATTTTTTTCAGGTGACTTCATAAAGCGGAAGAAATCGCTGTCAGGGCTTAACACCATGACGTCGTTGCCGCTCTTAAAGCTGGCCTCGTAAGCACGCAGGCTACGGATGAATGCGTAGAAGTCAGGATCCTGGCTGAACGCATCAGCAAACAGTTTCGCCGCTTCGGCATCTCCTTCACCGCGGGTGATACGGGCAGTACGCTCTGCTTCAGCAACAGTACGGGTTCTTTCGTAATCCGCAGCAGCCTGAATTTTGGTCGCCTCTTCTTTACCCTGAGAGATGTGACGCAATGCCACCGCATTACGCTCAGCACGCATACGATCGTAAATCGCGCTGGACACTTCTTCCGGCAAGTTGATTTGTTTCAGACGTACATCCACCACTTCGATCCCCAATGCCGCCATGCTGTTCGGGTTCACCGCAGGTTGTTTACCTTTGGTTTCCTGCTCAACACGTTTTGCTGCAGAGGCAATCGCATCATCGGCTTCGGTGGTCCCTTCAGGCTCATCGCCTACGCTACCGGTGTTCAGGGCATCACGCACATCCAGCGTCAGACGGCCACGGGAATCGGTCACGATATCTTTCACATCAAGACGACCAATTTCAGAACGCAGACGGTCACTGAATTTACGTTTCAGCAGAATTTCTGCCTGAGATACATCACCACCGCCTGTTGCCAGGTAGTAGCGGCTGAAATCACTGATACGCCATTTCAGGTAAGAATCGACGATTAAGTCTTTCTTCTCGCTGGTGACGAAGCGGTCAGCCTGGTTATCCATGGTCTGGATACGCGCGTCGAGCATTTTAATGGATTCCACGAATGGAACTTTAAAATGCAGGCCCGGCGCATACACCAGCGGTTTATTATCGCTGTCACGCAGGACTTTACCAAAGCGCAGCACAATACCGCGCTGACCTTCCTGAACAACAAACAGTGAAGCATAAAGCGCCACCAGCACCACAACGACGATAAGTAAAAATGACTTACGCATTGTTATTCTCTCCCTACGCGAAGTGTATCGTCACGCTGTGCATTTGCACGGCGCTGGTCCATGACACTGCCAGACGAACGGGAACTGCTGTTATCGGCACTGCTTTTACTGTTACTGCTGGTTAAACCTGGAACGGAAGGCAACAAACCTGTTTCATCATTTTTGCTGGTGTCGTTGGCTGCTGCGTTATTTCCACGCAGCATTTGATCCAGCGGCAAGACCATCAGGTTATTCCCTTTATCACTCACCAGCACTTTACGGGTGTGGCTGAGGACTTTTTCCATGGTTTCGATATACAGACGCTCGCGGGTAATTTCCGGCGCGGCTTTATATTCAGGTAACAGTTTGGAGAAACGGGCCACTTCACCCTGCGCTTCCAGAACCGTACGATCTTTATAGGCTTTAGCATCTTCCAGTAAGCGCTGTGCTTCACCGTTTGCCAGAGGCTGAATCTGGTTCGCGTAAGCTTCTGCTTCACGAATAGACTGTTGTTCTCTTTCACGGGCGGCGATCGCGTTATCGAAGGAAGCTTTCACTTCTTCCGGCGGACGCGCGGTCTGGAAGTTGACGTCCTGAATGGTAATACCCATTTTGTACGGACGAATAGTTTCTTCCAGTACACGCTGGGTATCGCTACGCACGGTAGTACGGCCTTCCGTCAGGATTTTATCCATCGTGTATTTGCCGATAACGCCACGTAATGCGCTGTCAGTCGCCTGGCTCAGGCTGTCGTCAGGGTTGGCGACGCTGAACAGATAAGCTTCAGGATCCGTCACGCGATACTGCACGTTCATTTCAACGCGCACAACGTTCTCATCAGACGTCAGCATTACACCAGACGCAGCAAGTTCACGTACCGATTCTACGTTTACTGCACGAACTTGATCGATGAAGGTCGGTTTCCAGTTCAGGCCAGGCTCAACCAGATGGCTGAACTTACCAAAACGAGTCACAACGCCACGCTCGGCTTCTTTAATGGTATAGAAACCCGTTGCTGCCCAGATCACCACCACCGCTGCGACCGCGATGCCAACAATCCGGCCACCACTCATCCCATGACCGGAACCCGTTGGTGCGCCATTGTTGCTGTTATTGTTGTTGCCTGAACCTTTTCCACCGAAGCCCCCCAGCTTTTTGCTGAGCTTACGGAAGATATCATCCAGATCAGGTGGCCCCTGATTGCGGCCGCCTTTGTTGTCGTTATTTCCACCAGAATTTCCACCAGAGTTGCCGCTATTATTATTGCTGCTGCCCCAGGGGTCGCGGTCCTGTCCGTTATTACCGGGCTGATTCCACGCCATGTTATAGCTCCATTATTCTATGATTGGTGTTCTTCAGGCCAAATCAGACAGACTCTGGTTGCGGACATAGCTTTCCAGTTCCTGCTCTTGTTTGCAGAGGCGACGCCAGTCAACGATGGGCATTCGCACCATCAGACCAATACTGCCATCCTCTTCAATCCATTCTTTTTCAATGGCCTGAAGCTGGTAAAAACGGCTACGAAGTCGGCCTGCTTCCGGCGGTAAGCACAATTCATGCTGCGCAATCTCGCCAGAGAGTCGCTCCGTTAATGCCTGGAAAAGCAACGGAATACCTTCACCTGTCACGGCTGAGAGCCAGACCCTGACCGGCAAATTCTCCTCGTTGCGGTCGATACGCGGAACAAAGTCATCCAGCATATCTATTTTGTTCATCACTAACAGCGCAGGAATTTCATCTGCTTCGATCTCTGCCAGCACCGTATTCACCGCGTCAATATTTTCCTGAACACGGATGTCCGCTGCATCAATCACATGGAGTAACAGAGATGCCTGTCGGGTTTCCTGCAACGTTGCTTTAAAAGCCGCAACCAAATCATGGGGCAGGTGACGAATAAACCCTACGGTGTCCGCCAAAACCGTCTCCCCGACATCTGCCACTATAATACGGCGCAGCGTAGGATCCAGCGTAGCAAACAACTGATTGGCCACGTAGACATCGGCCTGAGTAATACGGTTAAAGAGTGTGGATTTCCCGGCGTTGGTATACCCAACCAAAGACACCGTCGGAATATCCGCACGAACGCGTGAACGACGACCCTGTTCACGCTGCTTAGCCACTTTTTCAAGACGGCTGAGGATCAAAGTGATTCTGTCCCGCAGCAAGCGGCGGTCAGTTTCGAGCTGGGTTTCACCTGGGCCACGCGCGCCAATGCCGCCGCCCTGCCGCTCAAGGTGCGTCCAGCCGCGAACCAGTCGGGTAGCAATGTGGCGTAATTGCGCCAGTTCTACTTGTAACTTACCTTCATGTGTTCGGGCCCGCTGGGCAAAAATATCTAATATCAATCCGGTGCGGTCGACAACTCGACATTCGCATAAGGCTTCCAGGTTTCTTTCCTGGCCGGGAGACAAGGCGTGATCAAACAGGATGACAGAGGCGCCCGTTGCTTTGACGGCATCTGCGATTTCTTGGGCCTTTCCTTCACCGACAAAGTATTTTGGGTGCGGTGCCTTGCGGCTCCCGGTGACGACTTGCAACGCCTCTACACCTGCAGAAGATACCAGCGATTCAAATTCGCTCAGGTCTTCCGTGTCTTTGTCCTGCGAGAAATAGATATGAACCAGTACGGCCTGCTCACCGGCTTCATAACGGTCAAACAAGCTTGCGACCTCTCATTTGGGAAAAATTCGCCAGCCGGGGGTGCATAAGCATAATCGGAATACTTATGAACCCCTTCGTGGTTGACCAACGTTGCGCTTTATTCAGCGTCATCGTTTTCCTGCTGCGGCTGTTGCGCAGACGGAGTGCTACCTTGGTGATAATTGTTGGTGCTGCCCGAACCTGGATTATTGCTATGGTGTGACACCGGGCGGGAAGGCACTACGGTGGAGATAGCGTGTTTATACACCATCTGGCTAACCGTATTTTTTAACAGAATGACAAACTGGTCAAAAGACTCAATCTGGCCTTGCAGCTTAATACCATTCACCAAGTAAATAGAAACCGGAACACGTTCACGACGCAATGCGTTCAGGAACGGATCTTGCAAAGATTGCCCCTTAGCCATTCTATCTTTTCCTTATTAGTTTGTTGTTTGTAACTTTGAGCCTATCGGCTCGAAAATAAATCACATAAAAAATTTGCGCGCTGAGTACTGATCAATTGTACACAATCACCCAACCTATGCACTAACAACCTGAATTACACGGTTTAAGGCCTCTTCTGGCTTCTCAGAATCGAGCCATTCGACACTCTCCCAACCTCGCAACCAGGTCATCTGACGTTTGGCCAGCTGTCGTGTCGCGCAAACACCACGATAAACCATTTCATCGTAATCGAATTCACCAGACAAATATGACCACATCTGGCGATAACCCACACAACGAATGGAAGGCAAATCTGTATGTAAATCGCCCCGGGCTATCAGCGTTCTGACTTCGTCTTCAAAACCATTGGACAACATCTGACTAAAACGTTCCTCGATCCGCGCATGTAATAATTCCCGGCGGGTCGGCGCAATCGCAAACTGATGTACGCGATAGGGTAATGTTTCACCCGAAATTTTAGTCAGTTCCGTTAAAGTTTTACCCGAAATAAAAAAAACTTCCAGTGCTCTGGACAGTCTCTGCGGATCATTCGGATGAATTCGCATAGCCGCAACGGGATCTATTTTGCGCAACTGGTCATGTAACGCCTCCCAACCCTGTTCTGCAGCCTGCTTTTCGATACGCTCGCGCACGACAGGATCAGCAGGTGGCAAAGGGGAAAGACCTTCAAGCAATGCCTTGAAATAAAGCATAGTCCCACCTACCAATAACGGGATCTTATTGCGCGAGGTTATTTCTGCCATTTCGCGTAATGCGTCTCGACGAAAGTCAGCCGCCGAATAAGCCACCGTCGGGTCAAGAATATTAATCAACCGGTGCGGTGCTTCAGCCAGCTCTTCTGCCGTGGGTTTCGCCGTGCCAATATCCATCCCGCGATAAATCAGGGCGGAATCGACACTGATAAGCTCGACAGGCAGGTGTTTCAGCAGCGACATCGCCAATGCTGTTTTACCTGAGGCGGTCGGCCCCATAATAAAGATTGCCGGGGGAAGTGCGTTGTTTTCAGAATCAGTCATGCTTAAAAGCCGCCAGCGCGGACTGTAAATCAAGAGGTTGCAGAAGGCCGGACGGGGGCGATTTCACCAATTGCGGGCAAAGACGCTCAACATCCGTGAGTAATTGTATGGCTTGCGAAATCGTCCAGACCTCATGCTCGCAGCCGCAGTGGCGGGCAAACCACATAGCTACCGCATCAGAAGTCACCTCCTGCTGAACAGCAAGGTAACCTAACAGATCAGGTATCAACTTTTGTAAATTTTGTTGGCGTAATGGTAAAGGTACCGCGCGAACCGTCACACGCTGTGACTCACTGAGCATTTCTAAACCAAAATGCTGTAATAACGCCTGATGGCGCGCCAGCACGGCGGTCTCTTCTTTCTGCATTGTCAGCTTCAGCGGAATTAATAACGGCTGCGGCCGCAATCCTTCTTCGGGTGGTGTCAGCTGCGCCCATTTCAGCCAGCGATCGGCCACCGGTAACGCCAGCAACACCAGTTGTTTGCCGCGCTCCAGTAACGCATATTCCGCGGAACATACCGTCAGCACGCGCCCGAAACTCTGGCTGTGTGATTCCAGCGCCGGTTCCGTCAGTGTACGGGCCACTGAAACGGCGGGCTTAGCGGGCTGTGCCACAGCAGGTGCCGGTTCCTGTAAGGAAAACGACTCCGGCGCGGGCTGCAACAAACGTCCGTAAGCTTTGCTTTCTGAAGGATTGTAAGCGGGTTCCGTGCTGCGATAAGCAGATTCACGTGGCTGGCTGGCGCGGGCAGTTTCAGGAAACACATTTTCACGCGGGGAATTGTTTTCCCGCGATGCCGGCACTTTGCGTTCTGCCGGCTGCGAGAAATGATTGCCACCCGCCGCCTGACGATTTTCCTGCTGCCAGCGCGGCGTATCTTCCTGAAGCTGTGGCTCGTCAAGAACGGGTGCCCCGGCCTGCTGCAATACGGACATCACCGCCTGATAAATAAAATCATGTACCAGCCGCGACTGATGGAAACGCACCTCGTGTTTTGCCGGATGCACATTCACATCCACCTGATGCGGATCGACATCCAGATAAAGCACATACGCGGGCTGCTGATCATCTTTGAGCTGATCCTGATACGCCTGGCGGATCGCGTGATTAATCAGGCGATCTTTCATCATGCGGTTGTTCACATAGCAATACTGCATATCTGTCAGACTGCGCGAACCCGCCGGATCGGCGACCCAGCCACGGATCGCCAGATCACCGTGGCTCCATTCCACTTCCAGTGCGTGCTCGACAAACGCCGGGCTACAAATACTGGCCAGACGGCGGGAGAACTGTGAACGGTCTTTCACCGCGCGATACTGACGGATGAGTTTGCCGTTGTGGCTGAGATTGACGGAAACGTCAAAGCGCGCCAGCGCAATTCGCCGGACAACTTCATCGATATGGGTGAATTCGGTTTTCTCAGTGCGCATGAATTTACGGCGGGCGGGCGTATTGTAAAACAGATCCAGCACTTCAACCGTCGAGCCTTGCGGATGCGCCGCCGGTTTGACCGTCACCGCCATATCCCGTCCTTCGGCATAGGCCTGCCAGGCTTCATTCTGCTCTGCGGTGCGCGATGTCAGAATCAGGCGCGATACCGAGCTGATACTGGCCAGCGCTTCGCCACGAAATCCGAGGCTCAGGATTGCTTCCAGATCATCAAGACAGGTGATTTTACTGGTGGCATGACGTGCCAGCGCCAGCGCCAGATCGTCTTTGCCAATCCCGCAGCCGTTGTCGCGAATGCGGATAAGCTTGGCGCCACCGCGATCGATATCAATATCAATACGCGTCGCGCCCGCATCAAGGCTGTTTTCCACCAGTTCCTTCACCACGGAAGCCGGTCTTTCGACAACTTCGCCCGCTGCTATCTGGTTAGCAAGTTGCGGCGGCAGTACCTTGATCGGCATAGCGGCTCCTGTGGCAGACGGTTATTCCCGCCTATGACTGTGGAATAGTTAAGGTTTGGCCGAGCTGTACCTCGCCAGACTTCATATGATTTGCGGTTCTGATGTCGTTCATGCTGACACCATATTTACTGGCGATCGCCGACAGCGTATCGCCGTGTTTCACTTTATGTTTCGCGGGTTTCTTCGCCGTTTTTGCTGTCGAATCCGGTGCTGCGGCTATTGAAGATGTGCGGGTTCCCGCAGGGACTTTCAATCGCTGGCCGACCCAGACGCCGTCTTTTTTCAACTTATTGAGGTCGCGCAGTGCCGCATTTGTCGTGCCATAGCTGTTCGCGATCCCGGTCAGGGTTTCACCCCGTGTCACTTTATGGATCTGCGTGGCACCGGCTGCCCCGGCAGTCACTTCAATCGGACCTGGCTGACTCACGGCAGAGCGGGTTGTCGCACTACTGTCTGCCGCCGCTGCTGATGAGGCCAGCAGCGGACGGTTTTCGACCTTTGGGCCGTTTTGTATCGGATGCGACTGGAAATAATTACGCAGGCCGATGTGGATAGCCCTCGCAATTTTATCCTGGTACGCGCTGCTGCCCAGCAGCCGCTCCTCAGTTGAATTACTGATAAAGCCGGTTTCCACCAGCAGGGAAGGAATATCCGGCGAACGCAACACGCCTAAACTGGCGTGCTCAGGCTTCGCTTTATGCAAAGAGCCAACGGATCGCAGTTCGCGCAGAACACGGGTCGCGACGTCATAACCCACACGTTGTGAATGACCGAACTGTAAATCCAGCACTGCCTGACTGAGATACGGGTCTGAAGCGGTATTCGCCAGCACATCCCCGGCGCCGCCGAGCAGTTCTGATTGTTTCTCGTGCTGCTCCAGCCAGTTACCCATTTCGCTGTTAGCACGACGGTTCGACAGCACCCAGACTGATGCACCACGCGCGCTGCGGCTTGGCGCGGCATCTGCGTGAATGGAAACCAGCACATTAGCATTTTTCTTACGCGCCACATCGGAACGTCCCATGACGGAAATAAAGTAATCACCGTCGCGGGTCAAGACCGGCTGGAACATCGGGTCGGCATTCAGAATCGCCTGTAATTTACGGGCGATAGAGATGGTGACATTTTTTTCTTTCAGCCCGCCCGCGCCAATTGCGCCAGGATCCTGCCCGCCATGACCGGCGTCAATCGCGACAATTATCCTGCTGTCACTGGTCGACACGGTAGAAGAGCGTGAGTTATCCGGCGCCACCGTAGTAGCTACGACTTTAGTCTGATCATTGGTAAACGGGTTTGATTTTTCGGAAGGCGTAATCATTTTGCCCGCATTTGGCGATGGCGTGTTGGTCGCCACGGCAACCGGTGCACGCTGACGTGCCGGAGCAGAGGCGTTCATGGTCAGCACCACGGTATACTGGCTGCCGTCTTTTTGTTTGGTGGCGTTGGTTCTGACTTTCTGATTCAGTTCAAATACCAGACGCTGACTCTGCGCATTGGGCGGCGTACTGGCACGCACACGCGTCACCAGATTCTGGCCGTTGAAATTCAACGGCAAGCCTTTCATCACGCCGTCCTGACGGATATCCATCACTACGCGTTCAGGGTTGTGCAGAGGGAAAAAAGAGTAATCCGGTGAGCCATCAAATGTAATCGTAACGGTAGATTGCGTGGCACCGTTGGAAACATTGATGTTTTTCATGCCTGCTGCAAGAACCGGTGAGGCGAGCACAGCAAACAATATCAGCGTCGATAACAACATCGCGGCTGAAATATAAAGAGAGGTAAAACGTGAGTTCATCGCGTGATCATCCTTGCTGTTGAACACGATGCAGCAATTTTATGCCAGATTCAGAAACCGCCACCAGCTTCGCGGTGCGACCGGTCAGGGAATAATCCAGCGTCAGTTCAATATCCGGTTCTGGCAACACACCTGCCCCCTGCTGTGGCCATTCCACCAGACAAATAGCGTCCTGTGCGAAATAATCGCGGATCCCCATAAACTCCAGTTCTTCCGGATCAGCAAGGCGATATAAATCAAAATGATACACGGCAATCTTTTCCAGCTGATAAGGCTCGACCAGTGTGTAGGTCGGGCTTTTCACATTGCCCTGATGCCCTAATGCCTGAAGAAATCCCCGGCTAAAGGTTGTTTTACCGGCTCCCAGATCGCCATAAAGATGGATAACCGTTGAACCTTCACAGGCTTTCGCCAGGGAAGCACCTAGTTGCAACGTTGCCGCTTCGTCGGGTAAAGAGATATTAAGTTGATTCATTCAGTGATATCTATTTCTTCAGGTCTGGATTAACTAACGGGGCAATCACCGCTAAAAGATCAGTTGCCAGCATACCGCGCGTTCCCTGCCGGTGGGCAATTTCGTCTGCGGCAGCACCATGCACTACTGAGCCCGCGCAGGCCGCATCATAACTATTCAGTTTCTGAGCCAGCAGGCCGCCGATAATACCAGAAAGTACGTCGCCCATGCCGCCGGATGCCATACCGGCATTGCCGACATCCGCGACCGCCATCTCGCCACGCTCACTGGCAATCAGAGTGCCGGCACCTTTGAGCACCACCACGCCGCCATATCGCTCCGTGAGTTTCTTCGCTGAAAGTAAGCGGTCACTTTCAATTTCGTTCACGCTGCAACCTAGCAAACGTGCCGCTTCGCCCGGATGGGGCGTCAGCACACGATTTTGCCGTTTCCGCGGATTGATTGCCAGCAGGTTAAGCGCATCAGCGTCCCATAAGGCCGGTTTATCCCAATTTTCTGCGCGTTCTACCGCCTGTTTGCCCCATTCTTTCTGACCCAGACCGGGGCCGATAACTAACACATCCGCCCATTCAAGCCCTTCATCGAGCGACTCTGCGGTGAGTTCTTCCACCATCAGCTCAGGTCTCGCGGTCAGTAACGGTCCGGTATTTTCTTTGTGAGTGAGTACTCGCACCAGTCCGGCCCCGCTTCGCAACGCGGCTTCCGAAGCCATGCGGATCGCCCCCGCAAAACCGGTATCGCCGCCCACTACCAGCAAACGCCCGTGTTCGCCCTTGTGAGAACAAGGGCGACGCGGGTGCAGCCATGCGCCTAATTGTGACGCATCCAACCGTTGTAAGGGAGCAAGATGCCCGCCCAGCCAGCTTTCCAGCCCCAGCGCATCGCAGTGTAATTTGCCGGTGTAGTCGCGCGCCTGCCCGGTCAGTAAACCGGGTTTCAGGGCTATGAAACTGATCGTATGCGTGGCGTGAACCGCCTTCCCCGCAGTCTGACCTGTTTGCGCATCAAGACCGGAAGGGATATCTAAAGAGATGACAGGCAAAGACGCCGAGTTAATGGCTTCAATCAGCCCGTCATAAGGTGCTCGCGGCGCGGAAGATAAACCGGTGCCAAGCAAACCATCGATAATCAGATCAGCGTCCTGCGGCCATGCAAAGTCCGCAGGGTTAACCGTGCCGCCGCTTTTCAGCCAATCCTGCCGCGCTGTTTCTGCCTCTTCTGGCAGCGGCTTGCTGCCTGCCACGGCCAGCAGCGTCACGCTTATGCCTGCAGTTTTCGCCAGACGCGCAACTTCAAAACCGTCGCCACCGTTATTACCGTGGCCACACAAAATCAGCCAGTGGCGGGTTTGCGGAAACTCACGCTGCGCCAGTAAAAAAGCGGCTTTTGCCGCACGTTGCATCAGTGTAAACAGAGAAATCCCCGTTTCCTGCGCCGCCTGGCGTTCAGCCTGTCGCAGCCAGTCAGCAGAAAACACAGAATGTGGTAAACTCGCCTCGTTTCGTTTTTCACGTTGGTTCGTCATGACACTCCCTCTAGATCTCGTTCAACTGGCTCAACATATCAAGCAATGGGGCCAATCGCTAGGCTTCCAGCAGGTTGGCATCTGCGATACAGACTTATCTGCCGAAGAGCCTAAACTGCAAGACTGGCTTGATAAACAATATCATGGCGAGATGGAATGGATGGCGCGCCACGGCATGTTACGCGCACGGCCGCATGAACTTCTGCCCGGCACATTGCGGGTGATCAGCGTGCGCATGAATTATTTACCCGCCAAAGCAGCCTTTGCCAAAATCCTGAATAATCCTCAACTCGGCTACGTCAGCCGCTATGCCCTTGGACGTGACTATCACAAAGTCTTGCGCCAGCGCCTGAAAAAACTTGGCGATATGATTCAGGCGCATTGTACTGAACACGCTGATCAGACCGTCACCTTTCGCCCTTTTGTCGATTCCGCCCCCGTGATGGAACGCCCGCTGGCGGCGAAAGCCGGTCTTGGCTGGGTTGGTAAACACTCACTCATTCTTAACCGTGAATCCGGTTCATGGTTTTTTCTTGGCGAACTACTGATTGATTTGCCCCTGCCTGTCGATCAGCCGCAGGAAGAGAAATGCGGAAAGTGCGTGGCCTGCATCACCACTTGCCCGACCGGTGCCATTGTTGCGCCTTATACCGTCGATGCCCGCCGCTGTATTTCCTATCTGACCATTGAGCTGGAAGGCGCAATACCGGAAGAATTCCGCGCGCTGATGGGTAACCGTATCTACGGCTGCGATGATTGCCAGCTGATTTGCCCCTGGAATCGCTATTCGCAACTGACGGATGAAGAAGATTTCAGCCCGCGCGCCGCGCTGCATGCACCAGAGCTGATTGAATTGTTTAGCTGGGCGGAAGAAAAATTTTTGCGTATCACGGAAGGTTCGCCGATCCGGCGTATCGGACATCTGCGCTGGCTGCGCAATATTGCAGTGGCGCTGGGCAATGCGCCCTATTCGGAAGACGTGCTTAATGCCTTACAGTCGCGGGAAGGGGAAAATGCGTTGCTGGATGAACATATCAGTTGGGCAATCGCACAGCAGACAGAAAGAAGGAATGAACATCGGATAGAAGTGCAAACTTCACAGCAAAAACGCCTGATCCGCGCAGTGGAAAAGGGTTTGCCAAGGGATGCATAACCATTCCCCAAAGCAATGCATGAGAAAAGCGACATTTTCTGTGCATAAAAATAAAAA
>NZ_JYDF01000074.1:0-40531 GCF_003263525.1 Rahnella sp. NRRL B-41462
AGAAGGCCGCAACCCCTAAAATACAAATAATTTACCGACCGCTGAATCTTTCATCAAATGATGTTTAAAGCGACAATTCCTGGATACTTCTGAAGCCATATGCCTGTAAAACAGGCAGCAAACTTTGTGCCTCTGCAGTCATCGCCATGCAGTAGGCGACACACTCGATTTCCACATCGGCTTTTTTTTCAGGAATTGGCACATGAGAAGTTTCAATTAACCAATGCGCGCGCCTCGCAATCGCAGAACCCGAGTCGATCATACGCGTGCCGTCGGGTAAAACCTGTGACAGCTCTTGCGAAAGCAGCGGGAAATGCGTGCAACCTAATACCACGGTATCCGGCGGTTCCCGTAAACGCAGCCACGGGTGCAAGATTTTCTTCAATGCAGCCAGTGAAACCTCTTCGCCATGCAGCTTCGCTTCTGCCAGTTCCACTAGCTCTGCGGAACCCAGCATCAGAATCTGACAATCCGTCGCAAAGCGTGCGACCAGATCATGCGTATAAGGACGCTGAACTGTCGCACGGGTCGCCAGCAATCCGACCACACCATTACGCGTTAATTTAGCTGCAGGTTTGATTGCCGGGACAACCCCGACAACAGGACAACTGAATTTGGCGCGTAATGCGGGGAGAGAAACGGTGCTCGCAGTGTTGCAGGCGATGACAATAATAGAAAGGGGATGGCGTTTCGCAACAGCGGTGACAATCTCCACCACGCGCTCAACGATAAACTCTTCGGATTTCTCGCCGTAGGGGAAAGCCACATTATCGAAGACATATATATAGTGCAGGTCCGGCAACATCTGCCGGACCTCATCATAAACCGACAACCCGCCGACGCCAGAATCGAAAACCAGCACCGTCGGGCGGTCAGGAACTTGTGTTGTATCAGAAGGTATAGCTTCCAGTAAGGTTGTACTCACGTCCTGGTGTTTCGTAGCCATAAACCGTCTCGTAATCTTTATCAAAGAGGTTGGCAATTCTACCACGAACCGTCAGATGTGACGTTACCGGATATGACACAGCAAGATCCCAAAGACTCACACCACCCAGGCGTACATTTTCATTGGTGTTGTAATTCTTATCGTATCGTTCACCCAAATACTGATAATTGAGCGACCAGTCAAAATCAGCCACAGTCCAGTCGAGCTGATATTTCGCCTGTTGTTTAGCACGGCGTAATAAAATCTCGTTGGTCTCAGCATTGCGGGGATCCAAATATTCCAATGTGACCTGATGCCTCAACGGACCCGTATCGAAAGACCCGGTCCATTCAACACCCTTAATTGTTGCCTTATCGATATTGTAATAACCGAATTGCTGATTGTCGTAACTGATCATCTGATCGATGTCATTACGATAAGCAGACAAACGCCAGTTCAATGGTCCGGTCAGGCCTTCCAGCCCACCTTCCCATTCTTTACTTTCTTCAGGCTTAAGATCGGCATTACCGCCAAAACTGCCGTATAACTGTCCCAGATTAGGCGCTTTAAACGCTGTTCCGTAAGACGCAATCAAACGGTAGCCGTCAATAAACTCCCAGGCAGCACTACTTTGCCAGGTGCCATGCGAACCAAACTGTGAATTATCGTCATTACGCACTGCGCCTTCAAAAGTAAAATCGCTCACTTTTTGCTGAGCTGTCGCGTACACACCCGTGTTTCGTTGGGTATAGCCATCGGTAATATAGTTGGTGCCTGGCTGAGTACTGAGTTTCTGCCAGTCAGCGCCAGCGCTGAGGGTTCCCTGCCCTACCTGGAAAGTGTTTCCCCATTGCAGGTTGTATTGATCTGAATCGTCCAGCGTTGCAGAAGCGGAATAAGGACCGTATTTCGGGTCATAATTGTAGTCTTTAGTATTGCTATAGCTTCCGCTGATTTGCGTCGAATAGATCCCTTGCTGGAAGCGCAACCCGGTATCGTAAGTCCGGCTGTACAACTGGCGTGTGTCAGGCAGCGCATCACTGTGTGCCGGATCTGCGTAACTGTATGTTCCGTCATAGGCCGTGCGGTTATCAAAACCGTATGCGCGGGCAAAACCGCTGAACTGGTCGTTGAACTGATGCTCAAGACCTGCCCAGAGCGTCTTACTCATGAAGCCATCACGATCGGGTTGACGCGGATCACCGTAATTATCCGGCAGATTCGCCACCACATCGGTACCTTTTGTATAGGTATAGTTCCCCGCTACCGTCAGAACAGTATTCTCACCGAGTTTCTGCTGCGTTGAGCCGTCATAAGCCTGATAGCCGTTTGAACCGATACCGGCTGTCAATGTCGTGCCTAATTTATCACGCGTGGTAATGATGTTAACCACGCCCCCAATGGCATCGGAGCCATAAACTGCCGAGCGTGGGCCACGAATAAACTCAATACGCTGAACCAGAGAAATGGGAATCTGGCTGATATCCACCGCGCCGGAAATACCTGCCTGGTTAAGACGCACACCATCCATCAGCACCAATGTGTGGCTGGCATTCGTTCCGCGAACAAATAATGAGGTCTGCTGGCCCATTCCACCGTTCTGGGCAATATCCACGCCCGGTAAACGACGCAAAACATCAGCCACAGATTTTGACTGCCACCGGTCGATATCTGCGCGCGTGACGATATCCGTCGGCGCGAGTACTGAGGAAACGGGCTGTGGAAAACGGTTCGCGGTAACAACCAGATCATCGCCACTGTTTGTGGAAGTGCTGTCTTGCGCCCACCCTGAAAAAGCCGTGACAGATAATGCCGTCAGCAGCACATGCTTTTTAATTGTCATGAATCGAGCATCCAAACTTAATTGGCGGATGCCGCAGAGGATCACCGACGGTATTTCGCGACGACGATGATTAATGCGACGTAACATCGGCAGGTCTTCGGACTTAGGATTTGCAGGCTAATTAATTACGTCGTAATTAATTAAAAATACCCGCACCGGGCGATGACTTCCCATCTCCTCTTCTCTCTTGTCTTTATATAAAGAGGGAAAGAGAAAGAAGAAACAGTGTCTGCATAATAAAGAATGCTATCGCCGTGATTTCCCCATACCGCTGCGCGCCAGTTCCGGATTCACACCGGATTCCCTTTTAACTCAGTCAATGAGGCCGAAGCGCAATCCTACGATCAACCCATTTGGAAATCCAGACATCCGTAACGTCAGGTATGTTTTACCGGAAGAAATGTAACAAAGGTGGACATAGGAGTGACTTTCCCTACAATCCCCCGCAAAGTTTGTTCATTTACTTCCTGTTAGACGAGATAACCGATGACGCCTGAAAACCTGCCCATTGAACACTATGACGACCAGTTGGCGGAAAAGACCGCACGTCTCACGGCGATGATGTCGCCTTATAATGCGCCGCAGCCTGACGTTTTCCGTTCTCCTGTCAGCCATTATCGTATGCGCGCCGAATTCCGTGTCTGGCACGATGAAGGCGACCTGTACCACATCATGTTTGATCAGCAGACCAAAGCCCGTGTGCGTGTGGACCAGTTCCCGACCGCCAGCGAACTGATTAACCGCCTGATGCCTAAGCTTATTGCGGCCATCAAACAAGATCCGGCATTGCGCCGCAAGATCTTCCAGATCGACTATCTGTCGACCCGCAGTGGCAAAATCATTGCCTCGCTGCTTTACCATCGTAAGCTTGATGACGAATGGCAGCAGGCTGCTACCGCCTTGCGCGACCAGTTGCGCGCTGACGGGTTTGACATCCAGCTGATTGGCCGTGCAGCCAAAACTAAAATCATGCTCGATCAGGATTATGTCGACGAAGTCCTTCCGGTGGCGGGCCGCGATATGATTTACCGTCAGGTGGAAAACAGTTTCACCCAGCCAAACGCTGAGATGAACATTCAGATGCTGGAATGGGCGCTGAAGGCCACGGAAAACTCGATCGGCGATTTGCTGGAACTTTACTGTGGTAACGGCAACTTCTCGCTGGCTCTGGCACGCAACTTCCGCCGCGTTCTGGCGACAGAAATCGCCAAACCTTCCGTCACAGCCGCGCAATTCAACATTGCGGCGAACCATATTGATAACGTGCAGATTATCCGCATGGCGGCCGAAGATTTCACACAGGCGCTGAATGGCGTACGCGAATTCCGCCGTTTGCAGGATATTGATTTAAGCGGGTATGAATGCAACACCATTTTTGTCGACCCGCCGCGCAGCGGACTGGATGACGAAACAGTGAAGATGGTGGCAGGCTACGACCGTATTCTTTATATCTCCTGCAATCCGGAAACACTGTGCGCGAATCTGGAAACACTGAGCAAGACGCACCGCGTGACACGTCTGGCGTTGTTTGATCAGTTCCCGTATACGCACCATATGGAATCTGGCGTGCTGCTGGAAAAAATCTGACAGCGGATGAAAAAACAAAAACGGGCACCTTTTGAGTGCCCGTTTTTACTTCAGTCCGTTATCCGCAATACTACAGATAAACCCGCAGATATTCTGACAGACACAGGATCGCCATTGCCTGTCCGTAAGGCATCGAGGTCAGCGCGATTTCACGATAGAAATCGAGATCATTCCCCATCGCCGTTCCGAATGATGTTTGCGTCAGCTCCCCTGCCGGGTTGATGTGTTTGATCACCCCCTGAATGGCTTTCTCCGCCACCGGCGCATAAGACGCATCGATATAACGTTTACGCACGGCTTTCAGAATGCCATAGGCGAAACCGGCGGTCGCTGAGCTCTCAAGATAAGATTGCGGGTCATCAAGCAGCGTATGCCATAAACCGCTGTCATCCTGACATTTCGCCAGCGCACTGACCTGACTTTCCAGCACCTGCAATAAATAGCGACGGGTGGCGTTATTTTCCGGTAAATCCACCAGTTCGAGGAATTCCGGGATCGCGATGGTCAGCCAGCTGTTGCCACGCGCCCAGCGGGCCTGCGCAAAGTTATGATGTCCGTCGAACGTCCAGCCGTGGAACCACAGACCGGTTTCGCGATCCATCAGATACTGCACATGCATCAGGAACTGATACGTCGCTTCTTCGACAAACTCCGGACGGTCCAGCAGCTTGCCTATTTTCGCCAGGGGCAACACGCTCATCATCAGCGTGTCATCCCACATTTGCTGGTGATTTTCGTTGTTATAAACGATGTGCTGCATCGCGCCTTTATCAGTGCGCGGCATTTCGTACATTACCCATTCCGCCCAGCGCTCCAGATAAGGGCGCCATGCCGCATTGCCGGTTTCCTCATAACGATAAGCCAGCGTCAGGAACGGGCTCATGGTATTGACGTTTTTGGTCGGCGTGCCTTCCGCCAGACGCGCGGTAAACCAGTCGTCGATCACCGCACGCATTTTTTCGTCACCAGTCTGCTGATAATACTGATAAATCCCGTAAAGTCCGATACCGTGCGTCCATTCCCAGCCTGCCCAGCCTTTGGTATCAATCACGCGGCCATCGTCCAACCGCAGCAGGAATTCACCGGTTTTATCTTCGATATTCACCAGATTGTTGGTCACGTTGTGGATCAGCGATTTCAGTTCCCCGCGAGAAATGAAATGTTCCGGCTGTCGCAGCAAGGCACTGTGTTTAACTTCAAAAACTTTCATGGCGTTCTCCTGTGAATTCAAAATTTATAAACGTCCCTGGACCGGCATTTCAGCGGTATTTTCACGGGTCAGCTTTTCGGGAGGCGGGTTATTGCGATGCAGATAACCGATGTTGTTATTGCCCCACAGAGATTCGTATTTCATTCCTGTCAGCATTTCGACCGTAGCCCGGTCTTCCGGCGTAATTTGCTCCGGTACGATACGGTTAGCATCACGCATTTTCTGCGTTTCGCGGGTCAGCACACCGTGCGTTTTCTGATTAAGACGGAAGAACAGGGAGATGGTGAAACCGATACTGAGCATCAGCAATGACCCGATCACCAGTACACCAAGAATGGTATGACCGACTGCCGGAACCTGCTGACTTTGCCCGGAAACGAACCCGGCAAGTTGCAAGATAATCCCTACCAGCATCACCGCACCGGCCTGTGATGCTTTGCGGGTCAGCGTCATCACGCCGGCGAAAATCCCTTCGCGGCGCTGACCGGTAATGGTTTCATCAACGTCAGCGATATAGGTGTAGATATTCCACGGCACGTAGTTGATCCCGCCACGGCCAAGACCGGCCAGCGCGGAAATCAGCAGCAGTAATGACATCGAATCATTCATACCGGTGTAATACAGCACGCCGTACGAGATAGCGGCCAGCCCGAACAGGGAAACAGCCAGACGATAAGATGGTGCAGGACCAAAGCGGATACACAGCGGGATCATGCCAATTACCGCCACGAATTGCAGGATGGCCATCATGCCCATCAGGTTGGAGGCAATTGCAGCACTTTGCATCAGCACGAACACGACGTAATAGGTGAAGACGGCATTAAACACGTCCTGCGCGATATACCCGCCAAGGTATAACCCCAGATGTTGACGGAAAATCTTGATGCGCAGCGTCGAGGATAATTCCACTTTCAGACGTTTCAGGCTCTGCGCCAGCGTCAGTTGCTGACGTTCGCGCTCAATTTTCTTCGTGGCTTCAGATTTGAGCTCTTCCGGTCTTTCCCAGGTAAAGAAATACACCAGTGTCAGAACGAATGCGCAAATTACCGCAAAGACCAGGCTCGAATAGAAGAAGGAAATGGCATTATCTTTGCCGAAATGCTGCAACAGAATCCCCGGCAGGAAGGCCGCCAGAATCGCTGACAACTGTGCCAGAGCGATACGGGCGCCGGAAAATTTAGTTTTCTGTTTGAAATCATCGGTCATTTCCGGCACCAGTGTTTCATACGGCACCAGAATCATGGTGTAGACGATATCGAACAGCAGATAGGTCAGCAGATAATAGACATATCCCATGTCTCCCACCCACATGAAGCTGTAGCTAAACACACAAGGAATACCGAGCAGGATGAAGAACTTGCGGCGGCCAAAACGCTTGCCGAGCCAGGTGTTGCCGAAATTATCAGTGAGATACCCCATCAGCGGGCTCAGCACCGCATCGGCTACGCGCGCGGTGGCAAAAATAAAGGTCGCTTCAATGGGCGAAAGACCGCAAAACGTGGTGTAAAAATAGAGTAGCCACGCCGCAGTCAGAGCTGTCGTTCCCGCCCCGAGAAAATCGCCTGACCCGTAAGCGATGTAATTAAAGAATCCGATTTTACGTGTTTTCATTGCCGTGTTGCCTCTGTTAAATCACCTATAGGCGTAGGCTGAATGCGAACGAAAATACTTCGTCCGGCCATGATTCAAATTAACGAGGAGCAGGAATGAAAACCTTTTGGTTTTTGCCACTCAAACGGACTTTATGGCAAAGAAATGAAGAAGTGGGCGATCAATCTCTAAATATTGAACATAGGTTTGATATTAATGAAATGACAGTTCATTAAATGGCTGGATATAAAAAAAGGCAATCCGCAGATTGCCTCTTTTACTTATGAGGAAGGACTACTGAGCGGAAGACTTACGTTTTTTCAGCTTCAGACCTATCCAGAAGATCAGTGCCACACAAATCAGCGACGGCAGGAAGTTCGAGCCCAGTTCAGGGTATTCTGCGCGCACGATGGTGCTGTACAGTAACAGACCCAGCAGGAAGCAGGCTGCGGCCAGAACCGGTAACCCTTTCGGCATTTCACCGCGGTGGTAACGAACGTGCAGGCAATACACCGCTAACACCAGAGAAATGATCGGGAAGATCGAAAACGTTACGACAGAACTGAATAACGCATCGAAAGTGCCATTAATTGATAGCCCGGCAATCAAAGCCAAAACCAGAGTGCCATTATCCTGGTTCGGTTGTTCGGTCATCTTCTTTACCTCGGGTCATATTAGTGAGGGGGGTCACAGCCGTCCGTTCCTGCTGACGGCGATACCAGTAATATGCGCCTTTGGAAATCATCCGCAGCTGCAACACCAGGCGTTCCTCCAGCTGGCGTCGCTGTGCAATATCCACATCCAGCGCTTCCGCCCCGGCGTTGAAAACGATGATCACCATGGCTTCAGCCTGCGCTTCAGTAAAACTGCGCGGCATATGGTTTTCGAGTTGCAGATAGTCGGCAAGTTCCGCAATAAAATGCTGAATTTCACGGGCGACGGCGGCACGAAATGCCGATGACGTACCGGAGCGTTCACGCAACAACAGGCGGAATGCGTTGGGATTGTTACCGATGAATTCCATAAACGTGGAGACTGATGTGCGGATCACGCTGCCCCCTTTCGCAATGCGCTGGCGTGCCTGGCGCATCAGCTGACGCAGCATCAGACCACTTTCATCAACCATTGTCAGACCCAGTTCATCCACATCGCGAAAGTGCCGGTAAAAGGAGGTTGGCGCAATGCCTGCCTCGCGGGAAACCTCACGCAGACTCAGACTGGCAAAGCTACGCTCGGCACTAAGCTGGCTAAAAGCCGCCTCAATCAGTGAGCGGCGCGTGCGCTCTTTTTGTTGTGCTCTTACGCCCATAACCTTCATCCGGATAGTATTCTTCTTTTTGATTATTCGCCCGATATCGCTTCACTATACCAAAAATTTTAACGGCCGGAGCCAAAGATACAACAGCATAAAGTGGGTCAGAATGTTGCTGCATTACCATTAAATGACAACTGCATGTGGGGTAAATAGGTGTAATATGTTACTTTCTCGTTGTGATTTTGTATAAAAATAGGTTTCGAACCATGCCACAGCACTCACATTTTGATGCCATCATCATTGGCTCAGGCCCTGGCGGAGAAGGCGCCGCGATGGGACTGGTTAAACAAGGCGCCCGGGTTGCTGTCATCGAACGCTATAACAACGTCGGTGGCGGATGTACTCACTGGGGAACCATCCCTTCCAAAGCATTACGCCACGCCGTCAGCAGAATCATCGAATTTAACCAAAACCCGCTCTACAGTGATAACTCCCGCACTATGAGTTCGAGTTTCCCGGACATCCTGCGTCACGCCGATTCGGTTATTAATCAGCAAACACGTATGCGCCAGGGTTTCTATGAGAGAAACCAATGCCAGCTGTTTTCCGGAGATGCCAGTTTTGTGGATGCCAACACCATCAGCATCCGCTATGCCGATAACACACACGAACAAATTACCGCTGATAACATCGTGATTGCCTGCGGCTCCCGTCCTTACCGGCCAGCCAATGTCGATTTTGGCCATCCGCGGATTTACGACAGCGATCTCATTCTTGAACTGAGCCATGAGCCACGCCACGTGATTATCTACGGAGCGGGTGTAATCGGTTGCGAATATGCGTCGATCTTCCGTGGTCTGAACGTCAAAGTGGACTTAATCAACACCCGTGACCGCTTGCTGTCTTTCCTCGATCAGGAAATGTCAGACGCCCTGTCCTATCACTTCTGGAATAACGGTGTGGTTATCCGCCACAACGAAGAGTTCGAGATGATCGAAGGCGTGGAAGACGGTGTGATCATGCATCTTAAATCCGGTAAAAAAGTGAAAGCTGATGCACTGCTGTATGCCAACGGGCGCACAGGTAACACCGATAAACTGGGTCTGGAGAACATTGGTCTGGAAGCTGACAGCCGCGGGCTGCTGAAAGTGAACAGCATGTATCAGACTGCGCTGTCGCATATTTATGCGGTCGGTGACGTCATTGGCTATCCAAGCCTGGCATCAGCGGCTTACGATCAGGGACGTATCGCCGCGCAGGCCATGATTCAGGGCGAAGCGAAAGTCCACCTTATAGAAAACATTCCGACGGGTATTTACACCATTCCTGAAATCAGTTCCGTGGGTAAAACCGAACAGGAACTGACAGCGATGAAAGTGCCCTACGAAGTGGGCCGCGCACAGTTTAAACATCTGGCACGCGCGCAAATTGCAGGCATGAACGTGGGTAGTCTGAAGCTCCTGTTCCACCGTGATACCAAAGAAATTCTGGGAATTCACTGCTTTGGTGAACGCGCCGCCGAGATTATTCACATCGGTCAGGCCATCATGGAACAGAAAGGTGAAGGGAATACTATCGAGTATTTCGTTAATACCACCTTCAACTATCCGACCATGGCAGAGGCCTATCGCGTTGCGGCACTGAACGGCTTAAACCGCCTGTTTTAAGACTGCAGTTCGGTCCATGTAAGGCTGCATGTGCTCTTTGATGGCTTCCGCCAGCTGCTCGTAACGCCCGCGCAGTGGCGAACCGGGACGATATACCAGCGCGATGGTGCGTCGTGGTTCCGGTTTGTCACACATCAGATACGTCACGCCGTCACGGCTGCGCTCATTGGGCACAGCCAGTGATGGCAGCAACGTAATCCCGCTTCCCGCCGCCACCATATTACGCAGCGTTTCCAGACTGGTTGCCCGGAAATGGGTATCTTCATCCGCGCCTGCCTGGAAGCAGAAACCGAGCGCCTGATCACGCAGGCAGTGCCCGTCTTCCAGCATCAGCAGTTTTTCACCGGCCAGATCGGCCATCGCCACACGATCGCGAGATGCCCATGGATGATCGTCGTAGATCGCCAGCCTCATCGGCTCATCAAACAGCGGCACTTCAATAAACGCTTCGCTCTCTTTCACCAGCGCCAGAATGGCACAGTCGAGTTTTCCGCTGTCCAGCTGAGCCAGTAACTGATGGGTTTGCGCTTCGTGCAGATACATTTCCAGCTTCGGGAAGGTTTTGTGCAGCGAAGGAATAATCTGGGGCAGCAAATAAGGCCCGACGGTCGGGATCAGCCCGATATGCATCGGCCCGGACATCGCTTCACCCTGTTGGCTTGCCATCTCTTTCAGAACTTTCACTTCACGTAACACCGTGCGCGCCTGATCCACCAGCAACAAACCGGCTTGTGTAAACAACACTTTGCGGCTGGTTCTTTCAAGCAACATAACGCCAAGTTCATCTTCCAGTTTACGAATCTGACCGCTTAACGTCGGCTGACTGACATGGCATGAATCTGCTGCGCGGCGAAAGTGACGGAACTCCGCCAGCGCCACCAGATACTCTAGATCGCGAATGTTCATTTTTCCTCCAGTCCCTAAAAGGCAATGAGATAGCTGTTAACGATAGATAAGATAGCAATCAACGATTATATCTATCAACCATTATTGTGAATAATGCCTCCCAGCGAAACGGCAATGCCGAAAATATTTTGTATTTTATTGATTAATTAAGAGGTTATTCATGTTTGCAAGCCAGGAAGGGAAACACGTACCGCACGTTACTTTTCACACCCGACAGGGCGACCAGTGGGTAGATCTCAGCAGCGAGCAGCTGTTTAAAAATAAAACAGTGATTGTGTTTTCATTACCGGGAGCCTTCACCCCGACCTGCTCTTCAAGCCATCTTCCACGTTACAACGAACTGGCTCCGGTCTTTAAAAACCACGGCGTCGACAGCATTCTGTGCGTTTCCGTGAATGACACCTTCGTGATGAACGCCTGGAAAGCCGAACAAAACGCGTCCAACATCACTTTCATTCCGGACGGTAACGGTGAATTCACCAAAGGCATGGACATGCTGGTTGAGAAAGCGGATTTAGGCTTCGGCCCGCGTTCATGGCGTTATTCCATGCTGGTGCGCAATGGTGTAGTCGAGAAAATGTTCGTTGAGCCAAACAAACCGGGTGACCCGTTTGAAGTGTCTGATGCAGACACCATGCTCAAATATCTGGCACCAGAATTTAAAGTACAAGAATCCGTGTCCGTATTCACCAAACCGGGCTGTCCGTTCTGTGCGAAAGCCAAACAAATGTTGCAGGAACGCGGCATTCAGTACGAAGAAATTGTATTAGGTAAAGACGCGACCACCGTCAGTCTGCGCGCCGTGACAGGGCGGGCGACAGTGCCGCAAGTCTTTATCGGTGGACGCCACATTGGGGGAAGTGACGACCTGGAGGTTTACCTCCATTCAGAAACAGAAGCGTTGTGCGAAGTCGCACAATAAGCGTCGGGAAACCAAACAGTAAAATCAGGCGGACTTCGGTCCGCCTTTTTTATTTTACGCTAAACGCGCTTTCGCATCGGCAATCGCCTGCGCGACCTGCTGCGGAGAAACGCCACCTTTGGCGGCACGTTTGTCGAGACAGGATTGCAGTTCAAGGATCGCGTAAACGTCATCGCCAATCACATTGCTGAATTTCTGCAAATCAGCCAGCGGCAATTCTTCCAGCGCCTTCCCCTGATTAATCGCTTCGACCACCGCTTCACCCACAATATGGTGTGCTTCGCGGAACGGCACGCCTTTGGCAACCAGATAGTCTGCCAGTTCGGTGGAATTAGCGTAGCCTTGCTGTGCAGCTTCTTTCGCACGCGGGCGTTTCACCTGAATGCCGTCCAGCACCAGCGACGCCATATTCAGGCAATCCATCCAGGTGTCGAGCGCATCGAACAGCCCTTCTTTGTCTTCCTGCATGTCTTTGTTGTACGCCAGCGGCAGGCCCTTCATGGTCATCATCATGCCAGTCAGTGCGCCTTGTACGCGGCCACATTTGCCGCGGATCAGCTCCAGCGCATCCGGGTTTTTCTTCTGCGGCATCAGGGAGGAACCTGACGTTACGCGATCGGACAAATCAATAAACGCCGCTTCGCCGGTGTTAAAGAAGATCAGGTCTTCGGCAAAACGGGAAAGGTGAACCATACTGATGGCCGCGTTGGACAGCAGTTCAAGAACATGGTCACGGTCAGAAACGCTGTCGAGGCTGTTACGGGTCGCAGAAGCAAAACCTAACCAGCCCGCCAGCTGTTCGCGATCCATCGGATATGCCGTACCGGCCAGTGCGCCACAGCCCAGCGGGCTGACGTCCAGACGGGTCAGGGTATCTTTCAGACGGCTTTCGTCACGCGCCAGCATTTCAACATACGCCATGCACCAGTGCGCAAAGGTCACAGGCTGAGCGCGTTGCAGATGGGTGTAACCCGGCATCACCGCGTCCTGATTGGCTTCGGCGGTGGCAACCAGCGCCTGCTGTAAATGATGCAATGCATCGCCCAGTTCAACCACCTGCGCTTTACACCACAGTTTGATGTCGGTCGCGACCTGATCGTTACGGCTGCGGCCGGTATGCAGTTTCTTGCCAAGATTACCGACTTTGTCGATCAGTTTACCTTCGACCCAGCTATGAATATCTTCGGCGTCGCTGGCTAAAATAGCGCGGGGATTGGCACGGACTTCTTCCAGCAGCACGGTCAGCGCCTCTTCCAGCTGGATTTGCTCGTCAGCGGTTAATACGTTGACGGTCACCAGCGCTTTGGACCAGGCTACTGAGCCCACGATGTCCTGCTCTGCCAGCCGGTAATCGAAACGCAGTGAGTCATTGAGTTCTTTAAACCGCTGATCCGCTGCCTGAGTAAAACGTCCGCCCCAAAGTGCCATTTTCCTGCTCCTGAATTTTTTATGCAAAAGGGCGCACTATGCTGCGCCCTTGAAAAGGGTATACCGAATGCGCCGCCGGTGCGTTACGCCAGAATACGTGTGCCGATGGCGACGCCGTTAAACAGTGCCGGTAATTGTTCGGCATGACGCCAGCTGGCAATATCAACCGGACGTCCCAGAGAACGGGCGGCGTCCAGCGCAGCGTGAACTTTGACGATCATGCCATCGGTGATAATACCCTGCGCGATAAGCTGCTCGGCTTTCTCTGCGCTCATTTCCGGGATACGCTGACCTTTGCCGTCAAGAATGCCACTGACATCAGACAGCAGGATCAGATCCGCGCCCAGCGTGGCCGCCAGTGCAGTCGCAGCCTGATCAGCGTTAACGTTCATCAGCTCGCCGTTTGCGGTGATGCCGATAGAACTGACAATCGGCAGGTAGCCTGCGCCGTGCAGCGTGTTAATCAGCGCCGGGTTACCCGCTTCGGCTTTACCGACGAAGCCCAGTGATTCATCCAGTTGTGTAACGCTGACAGTACCGCCGTCTGCCAGAGACAGGCCAACGGCGTTGATATGATTTTTAACCGCCCACGCCAGCAGGGTTTTGTTAGCGCTGCCAGCAAGTGCGCCGGTGATAATGTCAATCTGATCAGCCGGAGTCACACGCAGACCGGCTTTTTTCACCACCGGCAGATTCAGCTTTTTCATCAGCTCGTCAACCAGGCAGCCGCCACCGTGAACAATAACCAGCGGGCGGTGATATTCCTGACGATAAGCCACTACCGCCATGAACAGGCGCTCGAGCGCTTCTTCATTGTCCAGCAACACACCACCTAATTTTATGACTAACGGATTCATAGCTGTTCGCGCCCCGACCGGTTGAGAATGTTAATTAATAACAATACATTTAATTTAATCTAACACCCCTGCACGTCTGAATAAACGCTCAGGGGCGGTTGTTTTTTGTTTGCTGACAATCTGACGAAGTATTAAAGCAGTGATTGTGTTTCCGGGAAGCCGAAACGGATATTCATGCACTGAACCGCCTGCGCGGACGCGCCTTTAAGCACATTATCCTCCGTCGCCACCACAATCAGATGTTCGCCTTTCACCGCAAAACCGATATCGCAAAACGGCAGGCCAACCACGTCTTTCAGCGCCGGAACGCCTTTGGTGTACAAACGCACCAGCGGTTTATCGTGATAAGCATTATGGAAGGCTTCCGCCACGTCCTGCTCCGTGACACCCGCGTTCAGACGGCAGGTGATGGTCGCCAGAATACCGCGCGGGAAGTTGCCCAGATGCGGTGTGAAAATCACCGGCACGCCAAGGTGCTCGGCAATTTCCGGATGATGACGGTGGCTGAAAAGTTTGTATGGCTGAAGGCTGACTTCGCAGAAGCTGTTGCCGAGCGTGGCTTTACGGCCTGCGCCGCTGACACCGCTGGTGGCGTTGATCACCGGCCACTGGCTGTCATTGAGCAAACCATTTTCGATAAGGGGTTTAAGCGCCAGCTGCGAAGCGGTCGGGTAACAGCCCGGAACGGCGATCAGCTGTGCATCTTTTAATTTGTCAGCCTGCCATTCGGCCAGGCCATACACAGCTTGGTCGAGCAGGTCGAGATGCTGATGCTCAAAACCGTAGAATTCGGTATAAAACTCAGGTTTGCTGACGCGAAAAGCACCGGATAGATCAAACACTACGCAGCCCGCCGCCAGAAACTGTGGCGCTAAATCGTGGCTGACTTCATGCGCGGTCGCCAGAAATACCACATCGACACCTTTCGCGGCTTCCGCCACGTCAGTCAGTGGCGAAACAGGCAAATCGACGATGCCTTTTAATTGAGGATGCAAATCAGAAAGTAATTTTCCTGCATCTGCACTTTGCGCTGAAACCGTTAAACCGGTTATGTTCATATGTGGGTGGCGATTCAGGTAAGCAGCGAGTTCGGCTCCGGCATAACCTGTGGCACCAACAATCAGCGTATTTAACATAGGGCTTGTTCACCTTCTCAATTTTTGGGTAGGGGCCGGATGAATTTTTTTCCGGTTTCCTTACGCGCTGGCTTATTGTATTTTTATTCACAATTATTGCATGAATATGAATACTACCCTAACTAAAGGCTGTCAACAGTGAAGATGAAATTACCTCCTTTTATTGAGCTCTACCGGGCGTTAATCGCCACCCCTTCCATCAGCGCCACAGACGCTGCACTGGACCAGAGCAATGAGACGTTAATCAATCTACTGGCAGGCTGGTTCGGTGATTTAGGCTTCAAAGTCGAAGTGCAACCCGTGCCAGGAACACGCCATAAATTCAACATGTTAGCCAGTACCGGTGAAGGTGCAGGCGGGTTGCTGCTGGCGGGTCATACCGATACCGTTCCGTTCGATGACGGCCGCTGGACACGTGATCCTTTCACCCTGACCGAGCATGAAAATAAGCTCTATGGTTTAGGGACTGCCGATATGAAAGGTTTCTTCGCGTTCATCCTCGATTCATTGCGTGATGTCGATCTGACCAAACTGACTAAACCGCTGTATATTTTGGCGACCGCCGATGAAGAAACCACCATGGCCGGTGCCAGCTATTTCTCTAAAAATGCCAAAATTCGCCCTGACTGCGCGATCATCGGTGAACCCACGTCGCTCAAGCCGGTTCGTGCGCATAAGGGGCATCTGTCGAATGCAATCCGCATCACCGGTCAGTCCGGCCATTCCAGTGATCCGTCCCGCGGCGTGAACGCTATTGAACTGATGCACGAATCGATTACCCATTTAATGACGCTGCGCAATACGCTGAAAAGCCGTTACAACCACAGTGGTTTCGTGATCCCGTACCCGACCATGAACTTTGGTTATATCAACGGCGGCGACGCACCAAACCGTATTTGTGCCTGTTGTGAAATGCACATGGATATCCGCCCGCTGCCGGGTCTGACGCTGACCGACATTGATGGTCTGTTGAACGAGGCACTGGCCCCCGTCAGCGAACGCTGGCCGGGACGTATTGTGATTGAAGAACTGCATCCACCGATCCCGGGCTATGAATGTCCGCCGGATCACCCGCTGGTGCAGGTGGTCGAGAAATTACTGGGCGTGGAGACGGAAATCGTTAACTACTGCACCGAAGCGCCGTTTATTCAGGAACTGTGCCCGACGCTGGTGCTCGGACCAGGTTCTATCGATCAGGCACATCAGCCAGATGAATATATTGATACTGCGTTCATTAAACCGACTCGTGAGCTGATTTCTCAGGTTGTTCATCATTTCTGTTATCACTGATACTGAATGAAGGATTGATGAAGAAACAATCAGGGCGCTCACGGGCGCCCTTTGATACTGTACAAAAGGTGGATTAGCCAAACTGATATCGCCGCTGTTGTAATTAAATTTCAGCGACATCGCCAAAAAGACCATTTTTCACGTGAGTGTTCAGGGGTTTTTGGGTTAAAACATGTGCTGCATTTAAAAAGTATGGCCAGGTTGGCAGGGTGAACGGGGCAAGAATGCCTGACGGGTGAAAGTTATTTACAGAATATAAAAATTAAACGAGAGAACGGGTCAGAGGTAATATGAACGAACAATATTCCGCAATGCGAAGTAATGTCAGTACTTTAGGTAAATTGCTGGGCGACACGATCAAAGATACGTTGGGAGAGCATATCCTGGATCGTGTTGAGAAAATCCGTAAGCTGTCGAAATCCTCCCGTGCCGGAAATGACGCGGATCGACAGGAGTTACTGTCAACGTTGCAAAACCTCTCAAACGATGAGCTGTTGCCTGTTGCCCGTGCTTTTAGCCAGTTTCTGAATTTAGCCAACGTGGCTGAACAATATCACAGCATTTCGCCGCACGGCGAAGCGGCCAGCAATCCTGAAGCGCTGGCGCAATTGTTCGATCGTCTGAAATCCAAAAACCTCTCTGAGCAGCAGTTACGGGATGCCGTTGACCAGCTTTCTATCGAACTGGTGCTGACCGCACACCCGACAGAAATCGCCCGTCGTACGTTGATCCACAAACTGGTGGAAGTGAATAACTGCCTCAAGCAGCTCGACCATAACGATCTGGCCGATTACGAGCGCAAACAAATCATGCGCCGCCTGCGTCAGTTAATCGCGCAATCATGGCACACCGATGAAATCCGCAAAAACCGCCCTTCTCCGGTGGATGAAGCCAAATGGGGTTTTGCGGTAGTCGAAAACAGCCTGTGGGAAGGCGTGCCGGCTTTTCTGCGCGAACTGAACGAACAGCTGGAAACCTCACTGGATTACAAAATGCCAGTGGAAGCCGTGCCGGTTCGCTTCACCTCCTGGATGGGGGGCGACCGCGACGGTAACCCGAACGTAACCGCCGATATTACCCGTCATGTGTTGTTGCTGAGCCGCTGGAAAGCGACTGATCTGTTCCTGCGTGATATCGCGGTGCTGGTGTCAGAACTGTCGATGACCGAATGCACACCGGAACTGCGTGAGCTGGCCGGCGGTGCGGACATCATCGAACCTTACCGCGAAATCATGAAACAGCTCCGTTCGCAGCTGACCAATACTCAGGTGTATCTGGAAGCCCGTCTGAAAGGCGAGCGTGTTGCACGTCCTCATGATTTGCTGGTGAAAAATGACCAACTGTGGGCGCCGCTTTACGCCTGCTACCAGTCATTGCAGGCCTGCAACATGGGCATTATTGCCAACGGCCAGTTGCTGGATACCCTGCGCCGCGTGCGCTGCTTCGGCGTGCCGCTGGTGCGTATCGACGTGCGTCAGGAAAGCACCCGCCACACCGACGCTATCGCAGAAATTACCCGTTATCTGGGTCTTGGCGATTACGAAAGCTGGTCAGAATCCGACAAACAGGCTTTCCTGATCCGCGAACTGAACTCAAAACGTCCGCTGGTGCCACGTCACTGGGAACCGAGCGCCAACACCAAAGAAGTGCTCGATACCTGTCAGGTGATTGCCGAAGCGCCGGAAGGCTCGATTGCAGCGTATGTCATCTCGATGGCGCGCACGCCGTCTGATGTGCTGGCCGTACACCTGCTGCTCAAAGAAGCCGGTTGTCCGTTCCCGATGCCCGTTGCGCCGCTGTTCGAAACGCTCGACGACCTGAACAATGCCGACGATGTCATGAAGCAATTGCTGAGCATCGACTGGTATCGCGGTTTCATTCAGGGCAAACAGATGGTGATGATTGGCTATTCCGACTCCGCAAAAGACGCGGGCGTGATGGCCGCATCGTGGGCGCAATATCGTGCGCAGGATGCTCTGATCAAAACCTGCGAGAAAGCCGGAATTGCCCTGACTCTGTTCCACGGACGTGGCGGTTCTATCGGCCGTGGCGGCGCACCGGCACAGGCAGCGTTATTGTCTCAGCCTCCGGGCAGCCTGAAAGGTGGCCTGCGCGTTACCGAACAGGGCGAGATGATCCGCTTCAAATTCGGTCTGCCGGAAGTCACCATCAGCAGTCTGGCGCTGTACACCTCTGCAATTCTGGAAGCCAACCTGTTGCCACCGCCTGAGCCGAAACAAGCCTGGGTGGATATCATGGAACAACTGTCTGACGTGTCCTGCAAAATGTACCGTGGCTACGTTCGCGAAAATAAAGACTTCGTGCCTTACTTCCGCGCCGCAACGCCGGAACAGGAACTGGCCAAACTGCCTCTGGGTTCACGCCCGGCGAAACGTAAAGCCAGTGGTGGCGTCGAAAGCCTTCGTGCCATCCCGTGGATTTTCGCCTGGACGCAAAACCGCCTGATGCTGCCAGCCTGGCTGGGTGCCGGTGCCGGTTTGCAGGCTGTGGTTGATGACGGAAAACGCGACGAGCTGGAAACCATGTGCCGCGACTGGCCGTTCTTCTCCACGCGAATCGGTATGCTGGAGATGGTGTTTGCGAAAGCTGACCTGTGGCTGGCGGAATACTACGATCATCGTCTGGTTGGGAAAGAATTGTGGCCGCTCGGTCAGCAGTTGCGCGATCAGCTGGCAAGCGACATCAAAGTCATTCTGGCGATTTCTAACGACGATCATCTGATGGAAGATTTGCCGTGGATTGCAGAATCCATCGCACTGCGAAACGTCTACACTGACCCGCTGAACGTCTTGCAGGCTGAATTGCTGCACCGTTCCCGCGAGCTGGAAAAAGACGGCAAGCAGGATGCCAACGTCGAACAGGCGCTGATGGTGACGATTGCCGGTGTGGCAGCGGGTATGCGTAATACCGGCTAGTTTTCGCTGACATCAGCCCAAGAAAAACCCGCGAATTCGCGGGTTTTTTGTATTCAGTGTCGGGCAAAAAGATTAAGCGCGAACCGGCACAGCGATGTCTGGACGCACACCCAGCGTGTGGCAAATCGCGTAACTCATTTCTGCACGGTTCAGGGTGTAGAAATGGAAGTCCTTCACGCCTTCGCGGCTGAGGATTTTCACCATGTCCATCGCGATATTGGCACCGACCATTTTGCGGGTTTCGGCGTCGTCATCCAGCCCTTCAAACTGGCTGTTCATCCAGTGCGGTACACGCACATTGGTCATCGTCGCAAAGCGGGTCAGCTGTTTGAAGTTAGACACCGGCAGGATGCCAGGCACGATTTCCACGTCAATCCCCTGACCGGCGCAGCGGTCGCGGAAACGCAGGTAACTTTCCACATCAAAGAAGAACTGCGTGATGGCGCGGTTCGCACCGGCATCGATTTTACGTTTCAGGTTAATCAGATCTGACTGCGCGCTTTTGGCCTCAGGATGCACTTCCGGATAGGCCGCGACGGAAATATCAAAGTCGCCCACTTCTTTCAGCAGATGCACCAGATCGGTGGCGTACATTTCCGGCTTGCCGCCGCCTGCCGGCAAATCGCCACGCAGAGCCACAATGTGGCGGATGCCACTGTCCCAGTAATCCCGTGCGATCTGACGCAGTTCATCGCGGCTGGCATCGATACAGGTCAGGTGAGGTGCCGCTTCCAGACCGGTACGTTCTTTAATGCCTTTGATGATGCTGTGCGTACGATCACGCTCGCCGGAGTTCGCACCGTAAGTCACAGAGACAAACTTAGGCTTGAGGCTGCTGAGACGATCAATAGAGCTCCACAACGTATCTTCCATCTCGCTGGTACGAGGCGGGAAAAATTCGAAAGAAACGTTAATCTGACCCTGTAATTCAGCCAGATTCTGGTTCAGCGCTTCGCGCTGGTTTGCGTGGAAAAAGCTCATAAACACTACCTCATGGATCACTGCGTTTTGATTATGGTTCGTTATAATGGACGTTTGGACGTCTAAACGTATAGATAGAAAATGACGGAAAGAGAACAAAGTGTCAACGTTAAAATGATGGCAGGGGATGATTAATCTTCACGCAAACTGAAAGAATTTCACGTTGCGAAAATGAGGCTGAGGGGAAGCTGAGGAAAGTTAGAGGTTTTTTACGCCTTCCCCTCATGAGAGGGGAAGGCGTAAGGAATTACAGAAGTTGCGTCAGACGATTAAGATCAGATTGCAACGCACCTGCGGTCACGTCACGCCCTGCACCCGGCCCGCGGATCACCAGCGGATTATCACGATACCAGCGACTTTCGATAGCGAACACGTTATCGCACGGCAGTAATGCGGCCAGAGGATGGTCGTCACGCACCGCTTCAACACCCACACGGGCTTTGCCATTGGCATCGAAACGGGCCACGTAGCGCAGCACCAGGCCCATTTCACGGGCGGCTTCCAGACGTTGCAGCATTTGCTGGTTCAGCGCCTCACCGTCTTCAAAAAACTGATCTACGGAACCGTTCGCGCAACTTTCCGGCACCAGAGATTCCACGCGAACCTGCGTCGGTTCGATGTCATAACCCGCTTCGCGCGCCAGGATCACCAGCTTGCGCATGACGTCCTGACCGGATAAATCATCGCGCGGATCCGGCTCAGTCAGCCCCTGCTGCCAGGCTAAATCCACCAGTTCGGTGAACGGCAGCGTGCCGTCAAATTGCAGGAACAGCCAGGACAATGTTCCCGAGAAAATGCCGCTGATGGCCAGAATGCTGTCGCCGCTTTCGCGTAAATCACGCACCGTATGGTTAACCGGCAAACCAGCGCCGACAGTGGCGTTATACAACCAGTGGCTGCCGGTTTTTGAAAACGCGTCGCGGATCTGACGGTATTTATTCGTGTCCGACGCGCCTGCCTGTTTGTTGGCACTGATGACATGGAAACCGTAGCTGGCGAAATCCAGATACTGATCGGCCAGTTCAGCGCTGGCGGTGACATCCAGAACCACTAAATCGTCATAAGGATGCGCGCGCATCCACAGGAACAGCGATTCTTCGTCATGCGCCTGCGATTCATCATCAAAGAAGGCCAGCGCACGGCTGGCGTCCAGCCCTTCATAATTGAGCAGACTGCGCTTGCTGTCGACCACACCGGCCAGCACAAACTCGAAACCGCTGCGGGCAGAAATATTCTTTTGTTCACGGGCGAACAGTTCCAGCCAGCGTGAACCGATATTGCCTTTACCAAACAGCATCAGACCGATTTGCTTTTCAGCACGGAACAACGTTTTGTGCAGCCCCTGAATCAGGTGCGCGGTCGGGCCGATACGCAGTACAGCCACCAGACTGATACCGTCTTCGGCCTGCCAGATAAACTCCACTGGCTGATCTTTCATTTCCTGATAAAAACGGTGGCTGTGCAGCGGATTCTTGCACACGCCCGCCCCGACCAGCGCCACCAGCGCCAGCCCTTCACGCAGGGTCAGACGCGCCGGAAGGGCTGCCTCTTCGAGAACCTGCAACGCGCTACCCGCCACTTCAGAGGTGTAGCAAAGTTGCAGCAGATTACGGTCAGGATGAATGCCGGTACACAGCGGTTTGATCTGCGCACGTTTAAGCAGCAGCTCAACATCTTTTTGTGCCAGACCAAAATCGTGGCCGGAAGGAATGACCATTTCGATCAGACAAATATCATCATGGCTGGTGACAATTTTCGCGCCGGTACCGGAAGCCAGCACGCGTTCAATACGCGTTGAGCCCTGCTCCGGCTGGTAACTGCAACGCAGTTGCAAATCAATATCGCTGCCGGAAACCGGCTGAAGGGTACGGGTGTGCAGAACCGGTGCCGCCAGACGCGCAAGTTCACTGGCTTCATCGAGACGCAATAACGGCAGCAGGCAGGCATCTTTCACTTTGCGCGGGTCGGCGCTGTAGACACCGGCCACATCACTCCAGATGGTCACACGGCTGGCATTAGCCAGTGCGCCAATCTGGGTGGCGGAATAGTCACTGCCGTTACGGCCAAGCAGTACGGTTTCACCCGCGTCACTGCGGGCGATAAAGCCGGTCACCACCAGATATTGCTGAGGATGCTGCGCGAGAAGTTGTTGCAGCAGCGGATACGAACGGCCTTCATCAACCTGAGGTTGCGCAGCGCGTTCAGCCCGCAGGAATTCACGGGCATCCAGCCAGGCGGCCGGTAATTCCAGCTTACACAGCACTGCAGACATCAGGCGTGCAGACCAGACTTCGCCGTGCCCGACGACTTCAGCATAAATTGCATCGGTCATTTTGCCGTCAAGCAAAACAGCCAGACGTTCGAGATCATGAATAAAAGAAGCAATAAGCGGTTCGGCCATTTCCGGCGGCAACAGACCAGTTATCAAATCACTCTGATAACGGCGCAAAGCCTGCTGAACCTGATGCGCAGAAATTCTGTCTGTCTGGCTGAGCTTCAGCCAGCTGATCAGCTGGTTGGTTGTGCTGCCAGCCGCCGACACCACCATCATGTCACCCGGCTTCGCATACTCGGCCATAATGCCAGCGACACGCAGATAACACTTCACGTCGGCCAGACTGCTACCACCAAATTTGTGCAACTGACGACTTCCCGCCGGCGCTGCAACCGCTATTGCATTCATACTTACCTCGTTGCCACTGACTGGAATGCATTTTCCAGATCAGCAATCAAATCTTCGCTGTCTTCAAGACCTACAGAAATACGGAGCAAGCTGTCAGAAATCCCGGCGGCTTTGCGCGCTTCCGGCGCCATGCCAGCATGTGTCATGGTCGCGGTATGAGAAATCAGGCTTTCGACGCCTCCCAGTGATTCTGCGAGGGTAAATAACTTCAATTCTTTCAGGAAATGGCGCAACTGAGCTTCATCTCCGTTAAATTCAAAACTGATCATGGCACCAAAGCCACGTTGCTGGCGGCAGGCAATTTCATGTCCCTGGTTTTCCGGCAGCGACGGATGATACAGCTTTTTGACCTGCAATTGTTTTTGTAAATAAGCAACAATTGCCAGTGCATTTTCCTGTTGCTGTTTCACGCGAACCGTTAACGTGCGCAAACCGCGCAATAACAGATAGCTGTCAAAGGCCGCAGCGGTAACGCCAATGTTGTTCGCCCACCAGGCGAGTTCTGTCGCATGTTCTGCGGTCTTAGATATTACCGTACCGGCGACCACATCAGAATGCCCGTTCAGATATTTAGTACATGAATGGACGACTAAATCCGCACCAAGCTGCAATGGATTTTGCAACGCCGGACTCAGGAAGGTGTTGTCCACCACTGTCAGGGCACCGGCGGCGCGGGACGCGTCGCAAATCGCCTGAATATCCACCACACGCAGCAAAGGATTGCTCGGCGTTTCAATCAGCACCAGCTTCGGTTTTTCTTTCAGCGCATCGGCCAGCGCCTGTGGATCACCCTGATCCACAAACAGCACGCGATACGCGCCACGTTTGCTCAGGCTGTCGAACAAACGGTAACTGCCGCCGTAGCAGTCGTGCGGCGCAACCAGTAAATCGCCAGGTTTCAGAAAGACCGTACACACCAGATGAATGGCTGACATACCGCTGCTGGTCAGAACCGCACCGGCGCCGCCTTCCAGATCAGCCAGCGCACGCTGGACAACATCCCGTGACGGATTGCCGCGACGTGAATAGTCATGGGCTCTTGGCTGGTTGAAATCTTCAAAGTTATAGGTACTGGAAAGGTAGATTGGCGGAACTACACAACCATATTGCTGATCATTGTTCAGGCCACTGCCCACGGCAATGGTGGCTTGCTTGTGCGTCATAATCGTTTCTTCCTGACGAATTGCGAAGGATGAGGATATAAAGAGTAACGTCCGGATTTATAGACGTCAATACATCTGGACATCTAAACTTCTTTGCGTATAGATTGAGCAACAGCGCAATACCCGCTAAAATTATGGCGTTAATGAAGATGTCAGGCAGATCTGTCGTGCCGGGAGACGTAAGCTCAAGGTAACAAAATGAACAGTGCCGCAGGGAAAAACGTGAAATGTCCCTGTTAAATTCCGACATTTACTTAGTGAGAACAGTGAAAATCGGGCATAATCACGCGGTTTTCAGAATTTTATTTTTTGATAAATTTAAGGTGTCCCATGGCTGAGTGGAACGGCGAATATGTCAGCCCTTACGCTGAACACGGTAAGAAAAGCGAACAAGTTAAGAAAATCACGGTATCCATTCCGCTGAAAGTCCTCAAAATTCTCACCGATGAACGCACCCGTCGCCAGGTAAACAACCTGCGTCACGCGACCAACAGTGAATTATTGTGTGAGGCTTTTCTGCACGCCTTCACCGGTCAGCCTTTGCCGAATGACGAAGACCTGCGTAAAGAACGCAGTGACGAAATACCGGAAGCGGCGAAGATCCTGATGCGTGAACTGGGTGTGGATCCTGATACCTGGGAATACTGATCGCAACATCGCAAAGATGTGCTGAAAGACCGTGCGGCTCCCGTCGCGCGTTTTTTCAGTATCTGCGCGAAGAAAGAGAGTGCGGGAACGGGCATTTTATCTGGCGGGACGTCAAACGACAGGTAACAAAAAAGGCGCCAAAGGCGCCTTTTTTTGCTCTCAAGCGAAGCTTATTTGCTGCCTGGAACGCTGAAACGCTTGTTGAAGCGGTCAACGCGACCACCGGTAGCCACTTCACGTTGCTTACCAGTGTAGAACGGGTGGCATTCGCCACAAACGTCCAGGTTCAGATCGTGACCCACAGTTGAGTGAGTTTTGATAACGTTACCGCATGAGCAAGTTGCAGTAACTTCTACATATTTAGGGTGAATACCTTGTTTCATGGAAAACCTCTTCTTAAGGCCGCGTCGCTATCCAACCCTGTTCTGTCAGACACCACGCGTAGTGGATGATAGGCTTTGAGTACGAAATGCACCAAAGGCGGCGAATCATACAGAATCTCTGACAACCGCGCAATCATGTTCATGCATTTCGAAGGACACAGTGTACACTATCTCGTCATTTTTTTATAGTCTGGACCCCCAATGCCTGTTGCCCACGTTGCTTTACCCGTCCCGCTCGCCCGTACTTTCGACTATCTGTTGCCGCCTGATATGCAGGTTTCAAAGGGTTGCCGGGTCAGTGTGCCTTTCGGAAAACGCGACGCCATTGGCATCGTCATTCAGGTCAGCGACTTCAGCGAATTTGGCCTGGAGAAACTGAAACCGGTGCGGGAAGTCCTCGACAGTTCCAGCCTGTTTACCCCTGATCTGTGGCGCATCTTGTTTTGGGCCGCCGACTATTACCATTACCCGATAGGCGAGGTGCTGTTCCATGCGCTGCCGGTATTGTTACGTCAGGGGAAAGCCGCTGAGCTTACACCGCTGTGGCAATGGTTCGCCACCGAGGAGGGGCGCGCGACGCCGCTCGACAGTCTCAAACGTGCGCCAAAACAACAGCAGGCGATGGCAGCACTGATGCAAAAACCGTTGTATCGTCATCAGGTTGCCGATCTTGATCTTACCGATACGGCCCTGCAGGCATTACGAGCCAAAGGGCTGACGGATTTACGCAGTATTGCGCCCGCCACGCACGACTGGCGCCAGGATTTCTCGGTGATCGGCGAACGTTTACGACTCAATACCGAGCAGGCCACCGCCGTCGGCGCGATCCGCAGTGAAGATCAGCAATTTTCCGCCTGGTTGCTGGCCGGTGTAACCGGCTCAGGTAAAACCGAAGTGTATCTGAGCGTGCTGGAAAACATTCTGGCGCAGGGTCGGCAGGCGCTGGTGATGGTGCCGGAAATCGGCCTGACGCCGCAAACCATCGCACGTTTTCGCGAACGTTTCAGTGCGCCGGTGGATGTGCTGCACTCCGGCCTGAACGACAGCGAACGCCTCGCCGTCTGGCTGCGGGCGCGCAATGGCGAAGCGGGCATCGTCATTGGCACCCGTTCATCGCTGTTTACACCGTTTGCGCGCCTCGGCGTCATTATCATTGATGAAGAACACGACAGTTCTTATAAGCAGCAGGAAGGCTGGCGCTATCACGCCCGCGATCTGGCGGTGTACCGCGCTCACGCTGAAAATATCCCGATTATTATGGGCTCGGCAACCCCGGCGCTGGAAACGCTGCACAATGTTGAACTGGGGAAATATCGTCAGCTCAAACTGACCAAACGTGCCGGAAATGCCAAACTCGCCCGTCAGAATTTGCTGGATTTAAAAGGGTTGCAGCTGAAAGTCGGGCTGTCTCAACCGCTGATCCAGAAAATGCAGGAACATCTGAAAGCCGATAATCAGGTCATGCTGTTCCTCAACCGCCGCGGCTATGCGCCTGCCCTGCTTTGCCATGAGTGTGGCTGGATAGCCGAATGTCAGCGCTGTGATCACTATTACACTCTGCACCAGAATCAGCGTCAGTTACGCTGCCACCATTGTGACAGTCAGCGCGCCGTGCCGCATCAGTGTCCGCATTGCGGCTCAACACAACTGGTCTCGGTCGGCGTCGGTACAGAACAGCTGGAAAACGAACTGGCGCCGTTGTTCCCGGATACGCCAATCACGCGCATTGACCGCGATACCACCAGCCGGAAAGGTTCGCTGGAACAACACCTGAATGAAGTCCATCGTGGCGGCGCACGTATTCTTATCGGCACCCAAATGCTGGCAAAAGGGCACCACTTCCCTGATGTTACGCTGGTGTCATTGCTGGATGTCGACGGCGCGCTGTTCTCGGCAGATTTCCGTTCTGCCGAGCGCTTTGCCCAGCTTTATACGCAGGTTTCAGGCCGTGCCGGACGTGCAGGCAAACAGGGTGAAGTCGTATTGCAAACTCACCATCCCGAACATCCGCTGTTACAGGTGCTGTTGCAGCAGGGCTACGACGAGTTCGCCAGACAGACCCTGGCGGAGCGCAAAAGCGTCTTCCTTCCTCCTTATACCAGCCACATTATGATCCGCTCGGAAGACCACGATAATCAGCAATCTGCGCTGTTCCTTCAGCAGTTACGTAATCTGCTCGAATCCAGTCCGCTGAAAGATGATTCGCTGTGGATCCTGGGGCCGGTTCCTGCCTTACAAGCCAAACGCAGCGGACGTTTCCGCTGGCAGCTTTTATTGCAGCATCCTTCACGGCGCGTTTTGCAGCATCTGATCAAAAGCTCTCAGCCGCTGATTTCAAGTCTGCCGCAAGCCAAAAAAGTGAAATGGACACTGGATGTCGATCCGATTGACAGCTGATTCCAAAAGCGAATTTGCGTGAATAGTCAGGTTTTTTGCGTGATGCATCGAAAAAAGCATCTGGGTCACACTTTTAATGCAAATTAGGTAACAAATCCTACTCACATTCTGTTTAGAATGTGATGAGCTACACATCATGCGTAGCCAGGTGAGGAATGTTGATGTTGTTGTCTCAGTTTGATGCTGTTGCAAGGAGAGAGACGTTGGAGCACAAGAAAGAATTACCCGCCGCAACAATGAAAGATGTGGCTGAACAGGCAGGCGTTTCAACAGCAACCGTATCCCGTGCATTAATGAATCCGGAGAAAGTCTCCGCCGCGACTCGCCAGAAAGTTGATCAGGCCGTCATGGCCGTCGGTTATTCTCCTCATGCCCTGGCCCGCAACCTGAAGCGTAATGAATCACGCACTATTTTGGTGATCGTCCCCGACATCTGCGATCCGTTTTTCGCCGATCTGATCCAGGGGATCGAGCGCACGGCCGCCGAAAGCGGTTATCTGGTGTTGATCGGTGATTGTGCTCAGCAAAATCAGCAAGAGAAAACCTTTATCAATCTGATCATTACCAAGCAAATTGACGGTATGCTGCTGCTCGGCTCTGATTTACCTTTCGATGCCAGCAAAGAAGAACAACGCAATTTGCCACCGATGGTGATGGCGAATGAATTTGCGCCGGAACTTGAACTGCCGACAGTCCACATTGATAACCTGACGGCCGCGTTCGAAGCTGTGCATTATCTTCTCAAGCTGGGGCATCACCGTATTGCCTGCATCGCCGGGCCAAAGCATATGCCATTGTGCCAGTACCGTTCACAAGGTTATGTGCAGGCGCTGCGCCGCAACGGACTGAGCGTCGAGAGCAAGCTGACCATTCATGGCGATTTCAGCTATGAATCGGGGGCGCAAGCCGTCACCGAGTTGATGGCCCTGCCCGTGCCGCCGACGGCGATTTTCTGCCACAACGATGTGATGGCGATTGGTGCCATGTTCCAGGCGAAAAAAATGGGTCTGCGTATTCCGCAGGATTTGTCGGTTGTCGGCTTCGATGACATCAAGGCCAGCCAGTATACCGATCCTCCGCTGACGACCGTTGCGCAGCCGAGATTCCAGCTTGGCCGTCAGGCCATGTTATTATTACTTGAGCAGTTACAGGGAAATCCGGTACAAAACGGTTCGCTGCTGCTTGATAGCGAGCTGGTGGTGCGGGAAAGCACTGCTGCCCCAAAAGCGTGAGTCCGATTTTATGCTGTTCAACAGTTTTAATTTCAGTAAATGTTCAGGGTTGAGTAACATGACGCACTTCTTCATTCATCACGACACAGCGAAACGATAGTGGCACAAAGAGACTATGTAAGCCGTGGGCGCTCAGGAGCGCGGCGGAAAAGTACCAGCCGGAGTAAAAAACGCAGTTCCACAACGATCTCCAAAACCATGGTGGTGTTAGCCGTTGCGGTACTGGTGGTGTTTGTCGGTGGCCTCTATTTTATTGCGCACAATAAACATGAAGAAGCGACAGTGTTGCCGACGCACGCTGTCCGTCCGGGTAATGGATTGCCACCTAAGCCAGAAGAACGCTGGCGCTACATTAAAGAACTGGAAAACCGCCAGATGGGCGTCACCACGCCGACAGAACCGACGGCGGGCGGACAGGTCGAATCCAAAACACAACTGACGCCTGAACAGCGCCAGCTTCTCGAACAGATGCAGGCCGATATGCGCCAGACACCAACACAGTTGTCTGAAGTGCCGTATAACGACCCGAATCAGGCCACGCAGGCACCGGCGCATACTCAACGTCAGGTTCAGCAACAGCAGCCGACGTACGCGCAGCAGCAGCCGGTAACTCAGCCGCGTCAGGTTCAGCCACAGCCAACGTATACGCCGCAAACGCAGCCGGTACGTGCGCCTCAGGCCCAGGTGCAAACGCAACCCGTTCAGCCAAAACCGAAGCCGCAAGTGAAAGAGCCGGTGAAAGAAGCACCGAAACCGCAACAGCCAGCCACCATTACCCAGGCTGAGCCGGAAAAACCGAAAGCACAGGAAAAAACCCAGCGCTTTGTGGTTCAGTGCGGTTCGTTCAAAGGATCTGAGCAGGCGGAATCCCAGCGCGCCAAGCTGGCATTCGAAGGTTTTGAAGGCCGGATCACCACCGGCGGTGGCTGGAGTCGCGTCGTCATCGGCCCGTACAACAGCCGTTCTGGTGCTGACAGCACACTATCGCGCCTCAAAGGCGCTGGCATCTCCGGTTGCATTCCCGTCGCAACCGGGGGTTGAAAACCCGTAATCCTTCCCCAATCTATACTTTCAATATGCCCCGTAAGTTTGTGAGACACGTTCAGTGTCCCGCAAACCTGCGGGGATCTTTTCCGTCTGCAACGAGGAACCGCTCGTGACAACAATTGTAAGTGTACGCCGCAACGGCAAGGTCGTTATCGGTGGTGATGGCCAGGCCACATTGGGAAATACCGTCATGAAGGGCAACGTCAAAAAAGTACGTCGCCTGTATAACGACAAAGTGATCGCGGGCTTTGCTGGCGGCACGGCTGATGCCTTCACGCTGTTTGAGCTGTTCGAACGCAAACTGGAAATGCACCAGGGTCATCTGGTGAAAGCCGCCGTTGAACTGGCAAAAGACTGGCGTACCGACCGTATGTTACGCCGTCTGGAAGCCCTTCTGGCCGTGGCCGATGAAAACGCCTCGCTTATCATCAGCGGTAACGGTGACGTTATCCAGCCTGAAAACGATCTGATTGCCATTGGTTCCGGTGGCCCGTATGCCCAGGCTGCTGCACGCGCGTTGCTGGAAAACTCCGAGCTTGAAGCGCGCGACATCGTCGAAAAATCGCTGAGCATCGCCGGTGACATCTGCATCTACACCAACCAATTCCACACTATCGAAGAATTGTCTTCTAAAGCGTAAGGATCGAAAATTATGTCTGAGATGACCCCGCGCGAGATCGTCAGCGAGTTAGACAGTTACATCATTGGCCAGGATAAAGCGAAACGCGCCGTGGCTATTGCTTTGCGTAACCGCTGGCGCCGGATGCAGCTTGATGAAGCGCTGCGCCACGAAGTCACCCCGAAAAATATTCTGATGATCGGTCCGACCGGTGTCGGTAAAACCGAAATTGCCCGCCGTCTGGCGAAGCTGGCTAACGCGCCGTTCATCAAAGTAGAAGCGACTAAATTCACGGAAGTCGGTTACGTCGGTAAAGAAGTGGATTCAATTATCCGCGACCTGACCGATTCCGCCGTAAAAATGGTGCGCCTGCAATCTATTGAGAAAAACCGTTATCGTGCTGAAGAACTGGCCGAAGAACGTATTCTGGATGTGCTGATCCCGCCAGCGAAAAACAACTGGGGACAACCTGACGAAGCGCAGGAACCTTCTGCTGCACGCCAGAACTTCCGCAAAAAACTACGTGAAGGCCAGCTCGACGACAAAGAGATTGAAATCAGCCTGGCATCCGGCCCGATGGGCGTGGAAATCATGTCCCCTCCGGGTATGGAAGAAATGACCAATCAGTTGCAGTCGATGTTCCAGAGCATGGGTGCTCAGAAACAGAAACCGCGCAAACTGAAAATCAAAGAAGCGCTGAAGCTGCTGATCGAAGAAGAAGCCGCGAAACTGGTGAACCCGGAAGATCTGAAAGAACAGGCAATCGAGGCCGTTGAGCAACACGGCATCGTGTTTATCGATGAGATCGACAAAATCTGTAAACGTGGCGGCCAGAGTTCAGGCCCGGACGTCTCCCGCGAAGGTGTTCAGCGTGACCTGCTGCCTCTGGTGGAAGGCTGTACGGTGTCTACCAAGCACGGCATGGTGAAAACCGATCACATTCTGTTTATCGCTTCCGGCGCATTCCAGACGGCCAGCCCGTCAGACCTGATCCCTGAGTTGCAGGGTCGTCTGCCTATTCGTGTGGAACTGCAGGCGCTGTCGACTGAAGACTTCGAACGCATACTGACCGAGCCAAGTGCTTCGCTGACTCATCAGTACAAAGCATTGATGGCGACCGAAGGCGTAACCATTGATTTCACCGCTGACGGTATCCGCCGTATTGCGGAAGCCGCATGGCAGGTGAACGAAACCACCGAGAACATAGGTGCGCGTCGTCTGCATACCGTTCTGGAGCGTCTGATGGAAGATATCTCTTACGATGCCAGCGAAAGCAACGGTATCTCCATAAACATTGATGCAGATTATGTTAGAAGCCACCTTGACCAGCTGGTAGCTGATGAAGATCTGAGCCGTTTTATCTTATAATTTGCTCATACGTTCCGAAAGTGATCTTCAGGGAGGCGTTTGCCTCCCTGATTTTTTTAGATTTCGGACTGATTCTTCACCTGAGAAATCACCTATGAGCACAATCACGCCTTTCACTCCGACAACCCCCGCCCGCGCCTGGCTCGAAAGCCTGCGCCCGAAAACCTTGCCACTGGCGTTTGCTTCTATCGTTATGGGTTCTGCCATTGCCAGCCTGCAAGGCGTTTTCCATCCGCTCATTGCACTACTGGCGCTGCTGACTGCGGGCTGTTTGCAAATTTTGTCAAATCTGGCGAATGACTATGGCGATGCCGAGAAAGGCAGTGACACGCCGGAACGCGTCGGGCCCTTACGCGGCATGCAAAAGGGCCTGATTACCGCCGGGCAGATGAAGCGCGCGATTATCCTGACCATCGCGCTGACCCTTATCTGCGGTACTGCGCTTATTGCCGTGGCCTGTCATAAGCCTAGTGACGTGGTCGGGTTTCTGATCCTCGGCTTGCTGTCGATTGGCGCCGCCATTACCTATACCGTCGGTACGCGGCCTTATGGCTACATGGGGCTTGGCGATATTTCCGTGCTGATCTTCTTCGGCTGGATCAGTGTCGCAGGGACGTTTTATTTACAGGCAGGCTATTTCGACTGGATCGTAATGCTTCCGGCGACAGCGACAGGTTTGCTGTCCACCGCGGTACTCAATATCAATAATTTGCGCGATATCGAAACCGACAGCGCCAACGGCAAGAATACCCTGGCGGTTCGCCTCGGGCCGGTTAACGCACGACGCTATCACGCCATCATTCTGACCGCCGCCGTGCTGTGTCTGGTGATTTTCTCCGCCCTGCACCTGCCTCACTGGACCGGCTGGCTGTTTATTCTGGCGCTCCCAATGCTGGCAAAACATCTGATGCGGGTGATGAAATCGACAACATCCACTGAAGTCCGCCCGTTGCTGGAACATATGGTAAAAACCGCGTTGCTGACTAACGTCTTGTTTGCAGTGGGTCTGTTGCTCAATTGAGTAAAGTTGGCCTGATGTGCGTTTATCAGGTCACTTTTCACATTTAACAATTGATGATTTTGCCAACATCCGCCGGAAAGGGATATACTGAACACTCATGCAGCAACCAGATGAAATCCTATGAAATACGATACTTCCGAACTTTGCGACATCTACCATGAAGAAGTGAATGTCGTTGAACCCTTGTTCTCCAACTTTGGCGGCCGTACTTCATTTGGCGGGCAAATCACCACCGTGAAATGCTTCGAAGATAATGGCTTGCTTTATGACCTGCTGGAAGAAAATGGCCGTGGCCGTGTATTAGTGATCGATGGTGGCGGTTCTGTTCGTCGCGCACTGCTGGATGCCGGACTGGCACGCCTTGCATTGCAAAACGAATGGGAAGGCATCGTGATTTACGGTGCAGTCCGTCAGGTTGATGATCTCGAAGAGCTGGATCTGGGTATCCAGGCGATGGCGGCTATCCCGGCTGGCGCAGGCAGTGAAGGGATTGGCGAAAGCGACATTCGTGTCAATTTCGGCGGCGTCACCTTCTTCTCCGGCGACCATCTTTATGCCGATAATACCGGTATCGTGCTGTCCGAAGACCCGCTCGATATTGAGTGATTTCCTTCTGAGCACAACAAAAAAGGACGCCAAGGCGTCCTTTTTTATTTGGAATATGAAGTAATTAAACTTCTTCCATTTTTCCCAACAATGCACGCAGACGATCCTGCCATACGTGTTGTTCTTCTTTCAGCTGCGCATTTTCACGCACCAGAGACTCATGGTTGCCGCTGGCTTGCTGAACTTCCTGAGACAGGGTGTTGTTCTGCTCTTTCAGTTCTTCGATTTCCATCTGCAACAGAGTAATGGTATCAATCGCTTGCTGAACTTTAGCTTCTAATTTCTCAAATACTTCAAATGACATTTTTCGGTCCCCTTATGTTCGCAAGGCGCACATCTTATGTTCTGCCGCATCGTCCGGACACGGCTCAAAAATTCCTGCACTCCGTCGATTTTTATAACGAATTCATCAGAGAATTGCGCAAAACCAGCGTGTGTCTTAACGGGTGATTGTATGTAGCCAGCTTTGTTCTGTCTACCCGCAACCCCTTTATCCACGCAGTCTGTTGCAATTTAACAGCGCCGGGTATCAGGAAATGCTTAAAAAGCAGCGTCACACACCAGAAATACCGTTTAATGCCGAATAACCTTAGCCGCTGCGCGGGAAGGCACGTTGATGTTCGTTTGTCACAAATGGCGGCTGAAAATGTTAAATCATGGACTTTTTGCGCTGCATCAAGTTCCAGCAATACGCGAAATCGCTCATTTTTATGACACGACACACAAAATTTGATTTCGCTATTTCTCGTTTATGCTCGTTAACGATAAATTCACATTACGTTCTCATTTAATGATGAACGCCAAAATCCGATTACGTTCACAAACGACATAACAGAAAAATTATAACTAACCATTAACATCATCCTTAGCAGGATCAAACTATGAGCCAAACCATGAGTTCCACATTAAAAGGTCAGTGCATCGCTGAGTTTCTGGGTACCGGGCTTATCATTTTCTTTGGTGCGGGCTGTGTCGCAGCAATGAAACTTGCCGGGGCAACCTTTGGTCAGTGGGAAATCAGTATTATCTGGGGTCTGGGTGTGGCAATGGCCATCTACCTGACTGCCGCCATCTCCGGCGCACACCTGAATCCGGCGGTGACCGTCGCACTTTGTTTGTTTGCAAACTTTGAAGGACGCAAAGTTCTGCCTTACATCATTGCGCAGGTCGCGGGAGCTTTCTGCGCCGCCGCACTGGTCTACGGCCTTTACTACAACCTGTTCTTCGATTTTGAGCAAAGCCACAACATGGTGCGCGGCAGCGTCGAAAGTCTGGATCTGGCCGGTATTTTCTCTACCTATCCAAACCCGCACATCAGCGTATTGCAGGCGTTTCTGGTAGAAACGGTGATTACGGCCATTCTGATGGCGCTGATCCTCGGACTGACCGATGACGGCAACGGCATTCCACGTGGTCCGCTGGCGCCATTGCTGATCGGTATCCTGATCGCGGTTATCGGTGCCTCCATGGGGCCACTGACCGGATTCGCCCTGAACCCGGCACGTGACTTTGGTCCGAAAGTCTTCGCCTACTTCGCAGGCTGGGGCAAAGTTGCCTTCACCGGCGCGCGCGATATTCCTTATTTCCTGGTGCCGATTTTTGGCCCGCTGCTCGGTGCTTCTCTGGGTGCCATCGCGTATAAAGCGCTGATCGGCCGCCATTTGCCAAATCAGATTAATGAGCCGGCAGAAGAAAAAGCACCTCAGCCATCCAAACAGCGTAAGGCCTGATCGGCTAAACTGTTCCACAGCTTACTCATTCGCAGGATGAATATTATGTCAGCAGATACGACTCACGAAAAAAAATACATTGTTGCACTCGACCAGGGTACAACCAGTTCACGCGCGGTAGTGCTGGATCACGATGCCAATATCGTCAGCGTGTCACAACGCGAATTCACCCAGATCTACCCTAAGTCAGGCTGGGTTGAGCACGACCCGATGGAAATCTGGTCTTCGCAAAGCTCGGTGCTGGTGGAAGTGCTGGCGAAAGCCGACATTAACTCCGATCAGATTGCCGGTATCGGTATCACCAACCAGCGCGAAACCACCATCGTGTGGGAAAAAGAAACTGGCAAGCCAATCTATAACGCGATTGTCTGGCAATGTCGCCGAACTGCTGACATCTGCGAAAAACTGAAAAAAGACGGTCTGGAAGAATACATTCGCCATAACACCGGCCTGGTTATCGACCCTTACTTCTCCGGCACCAAACTGAAGTGGATCCTCGACAACGTTGAAGGCTCTCGCGAACGCGCTAAACGCGGCGAACTGCTGTTCGGCACCGTCGACACCTGGTTGGTCTGGAAAATGACGCAGGGACGTGTTCACGTGACGGATTACACCAACGCTTCGCGTACCATGCTGTTCAACATCCATGATCTGCAATGGGATGAGCGCATGCTGGAAGTGCTGGATATTCCGCGTGAAATGCTGCCGGAAGTTCGCTCTTCTTCTGAGATTTACGGCCAGACCAACATTGGTGGTAAAGGCGGTACGCGTATTCCTATCGCTGGCATCGCAGGTGACCAGCAGGCGGCGCTCTATGGTCAGCTGTGTGTACAACCTGGTATGGCGAAAAACACCTACGGCACTGGTTGCTTCCTGCTGATGAATACCGGTACTGAAGCGGTCGCCTCTAAAAATGGCCTGCTGACCACCATCGCCTGCGGCCCGCGCGGCGAAGTGAACTACGCGCTGGAAGGGGCCGTGTTTGTCGGCGGTGCGTCCATTCAGTGGCTGCGTGACGAACTGAAACTGATCAGCGACGCAACCGACTCCGAATATTTCGCCATGAAAGTGAAAGACACGAACGGCGTTTACGTAGTGCCTGCCTTTACCGGCCTCGGCGCCCCTTACTGGGATCCGTATGCCCGCGGCGCAATCTTCGGTCTGAGCCGTGGTGCGAACAGCAACCACATCATCCGCGCGACGCTGGAATCTATCGCTTACCAGACCCGCGACGTACTGGATGCCATGCAGGCAGACTCGGGCGCTCGTCTGCAGGCACTGCGTGTGGACGGCGGTGCGGTGGCCAACAACTTCCTGATGCAATTCCAGTCAGACATTCTTGGCACCCGCGTTGAGCGCCCTGAAGTGCTGGAAGTCACCGCGCTGGGTTCTGCTTTCCTGGCAGGTCTGGCCGTCGGCTTCTGGAACGACCTGGAAGAAGTGCGCAGCAAAGCGACCATCGAACGTGAATTCCGCCCAAGCATTGAAACGACGGAACGTAATGTCCGCTATAAAGGCTGGCAAAAAGCGGTGGCACGCGTTCGTTCGTGGGAAGATCACGACAAGTAATCGCCAGATATTATCGCCAACACCCCTTTCTGAAACTCCCCATCCGGGGAGTTTTTTTATGCACCTTTCCCGTTGTGCTAAAATCTGCGCCACAGATGAGCCTCGCCTCACCGACCTCTTTTTTTCTTTCTACAGGCTTTCCAATGAAACGTGAATTAGCAATCGAGTTCTCCCGCGTGACCGAAGCTGCCGCGCTCGCCGGTTACAAATGGCTGGGTCGTGGCGATAAAAACCTTGCCGATAACGCTGCCGTTCAGTCCATGCGCATCATGCTCAATAAAGTCGATATCGACGGCACTATCGTGATTGGCGAAGGGGAGATTGATGAAGCGCCGATGCTATATATCGGTGAAAAAGTCGGTACCGGCAACGGCGACGCGGTGGATATCGCGGTCGATCCTATTGAAGGTACACGCATGACCGCCATGGGCCAGTCCAATGCGCTGGCTGTGCTGGCAGTTGGCGACAAAGGTTCGTTCCTCAATGCACCCGACATGTACATGGAAAAGATCGCCGTCGGGCCGGGTGCCAAAGGCACGATTAATCTCGAACTGACGCTGGCAGAGAATCTGGCCAATATTGCTAAAGCGCTGGATAAACCGCTGACCGAACTGACCGTCGCTGTTCTGGCAAAACCCCGTCACGACGACGCCATCCGCGAAATGCTGGCGTCAGGCGTGCGTGTGTTCGCATTCCCGGACGGCGATGTGGCGGCGACAATCCTGACCTGCATGCCGGAAAGTGAAGTGGATGTGCTGTATGGCATCGGCGGTGCGCCGGAAGGCGTGATTTCCGCTGCGGTGATCCGTGCGCTGGATGGCGATATGCAGGGCCGTTTGCTGGCGCGTCATGATGTGAAAGGCGATACACCGGAAAACCGTCGTATCGGCGAAGAAGAGCTGGCGCGCTGTAAAGCGATGGGGATCGAGGCCGGTAAAGTGCTGCTGCTGGATGATATGGCGCGTAACGATAACGTGATTTTCTCCGCGACCGGTATTACCAAAGGCGACCTGCTGGAAGGCATCAGCCGTCAGGGAAACATGGCGACCACCGAGACGCTGCTGATCCGCGGAAAATCCCGCACCATTCGCCGTATCCGCTCGACCCATTACCTCGACCGAAAAGACGCTGCGCTGCACGAATTTATTATCTGATCAACTTCCTTCCGGTCATCAAAAAGCAGGGCCATCAGCGCCCTGCTTTTGCACCATCAGGCAGTATGTCCTTCATGCTGGCTACGGTTCGACATCGGCCACCAGCACAGTAAAATCAGCAATGCCATCGCAAACATCAGTAACCCGAGACTGAACTGACCGGTTTGCGGCAACATCGCCGACATCCATGCTACCAGCCCTGACCCCATATTCTGCAATCCGCCAACCAGCGCACCGGCCGCGCCCGCCAGATACGGGAAAGGCTCCATTGCACCGGTGGTCGCCAGCGGGAACAACATGCCAGCGCCAAAGAAAAACAGCGAAGCCGGCACCACCAGCGTCCAGATATTCATGATACCCAGCCAGCCAGGGATCCACATCGCCAGACCGGCCAGCAGACAACTGATGACCGAATGCCACATCAGTTGCTGGAAACTTTTCTCCGCCCGCCCGGCATACCAGGCACCAAAGAAGGCAGCAGGGATCGGCAGGATAAACAGTACGCTGACCATCACACCGCTCAGCCCGAGGACGCCGCCCATCAGCACACCGCAACTGGCTTCAAACACCGCCACACCGGCCAGTGCACCGACCAGCATCACCAGATAGCGGCTGAAATTGGCGTCGGCCAGCAATAAACGCAGGCTGCCCAGCATGTTGCGCGGCGGATGGTCGGCAGTGAATTCCGGACGAGTTTCCGGCAACCAGCGGTACATCGAAAACGCCACACCGGCGCACAGAATCAGCAGGAAACCAAAACTGGCCCGCCAGCCTAACCACGCTGACAGTGCGCCACCAATCACCGGCGCCAGCAGCGGGCTGATCAGAATGCCCATGTTCAGCAGGCTGTTGGCATGGCGCAACGCGCCGCCACTGTAGAGATCACGCGGCATGGTTCTCGCCATTACGCCCGCCACACCGGTGCCCAACCCCTGAATGGCTGCAAAGGCGATCAGCATATTCAGGCTCGTTGACATCATCGCGCCCGCCGCACCAATCAGGAAAATCATCAGGCCGGTGAGGATCACCGGTTTACGGCCAATATTATCGGAAAGCGGGCCGTAAACCAGTTGCGAGCCGCCGTATGTCAGCAGATAGGCTGCCATCACCCGCTGTACCGCGCCCGGTTTCACGGCCAGACTGGTGGCCATGTCCGCGATATTCGGCACATAAATGGTTTGTGCCATTTGCCCGACAGCCACCAGCAAAATGAGCATGATAAGCAGGTGGATATTTTCCAGATTTTTCATTTTTCAGTTCATTATCAAATAAGATTGGAAAAGTGCAGAACAAATAACCAGTAAATTCAGCCAGACTACAGCGGCGCATAAGTTAACAAATTAATATGAATAAGCGAGTGTTGTAGGAAACTCTTCTCAACCTGTACTGGCAGCAGCGGGAACCACATGTGTAACGCAGGGTGTACGAAAATCGATATTGGCTAACGGGTGATGAACAGGCTGATAACATTTAACCGATACGGGATTCGGAAAATTTGAAATAAAATCAGGACATAATTTTGCAATTCATATTTCTCACTACATGAAGAAATCAGAAACCACGGGAGTTTTTTATGGCTGATTGGGTGACAGGAAAAGTCAAAAAAGTTGAGCACTGGACAGACAATTTGTTCAGCATCACGGTCAATGCGCCCATCGATCCTTTTACCGCTGGCCAGTTCGCCAAACTTTCGCTGGATATTGACGGCGAGCGGGTGCAGCGCGCGTATTCCTATGTAAACCCACCCTCCAGCGGCGAACTGGAGTTTTATCTGGTGAATGTGCCGGAAGGAAAACTCAGCCCGCGGCTTCACGTGATGCAGCCCGGTGACGAAATCAACATCACCAAAGAAGCCGCCGGATTTTTCGTGGTTGAAGAAGTGCCTGAATGCGCGACCCTGTGGATGCTGGCAACCGGTACCGCTATCGGGCCGTATCTGTCTATTTTGCAGGAAGGTATCGGACTGGAGCGGTTCAAGAATATTGTTCTGGTTCACGCGGCACGCTTTGCAGCAGATCTCAGCTATCTGCCATTAATGCAGCAACTGCAACGCCGTTATGAGGGCAAACTCCATATCCAGACCGTGGTCAGTCGCGAGGAGATTTCCGGTTCGCTGACCGGTCGCGTGCCTGCGCTGATTGAAAGCGGCGCACTGGAAGCGGCTGTCGGCCTTAAGATGCTGGCAGAGGACAGCCACGTGATGTTGTGCGGCAATCCACAGATGGTTCGCGATACCCAGCAAGTACTGAAAGACACGCGGGGTATGCGCAAACATCTCAAACGCAAGCCGGGCCATATGACCAGCGAGCATTACTGGTAAATCTGTTAGCGCAAAACTAGCGGAATTTAACGTCGTCCGGTTCCGGGCCAAAGCGATT